>JAMNXK010000091.1 GCA_023653245.1 Tagaea sp. | reverse complement strand
CCCGCCTTCATGGATCCGATGGGCGACGGCGGCGCGGGCTTCATCCGCGGCTTCTCGGGGCTGCTGTGCACCTGCGGTTTCGACCACATCCGCCAAGCGGACAAAGGTCCGGCCGATCATTTCGATCTGCCGCTGCGCAAGGAGATCGCCTACCCGATGCACGGGCGCGGCGCGTTCCAGCCCGCCCGGCTCGACGGCTACGGCGAGACGTGGACCGGCGACGAGGCCGTGCTGTGGTGCGAGGGCACGATCGGCCAGTATCAGGTGTTCGGCGAGAGCCTCGAACTCAAGCGCCGGGTCGAAGTCGATATCGGCGGCAAGGCCGTGCGGGTGATCGACACGGTGACCAACACGGGCTTCGCCGCCCAGCCGCATATGCTGCTCTATCACATCAATGTCGGCTGGCCGATACTCGACGAAGGCGCGCGCTTCGCCGCGCCGATCCGCGCGACCTTCGCCGCGAACGTGCCGCGCGAAAGCCAACAGGCCGGCTATCTCACCCAGCCCGGCCCGAGCCCGCGCTTCGTCCAGCAGGTATTCGATCACGACGCGGTCGCGGACGCGCAAGGCCGCGTGCCCGTGGCGCTGATCAACGATCGCCTCGGCTTGGGCTTCGCGGTCGAGTACGACGCCGACCCGTTCTTGTGCTTGCAGCAATGGCAGGGGTTGGGCGAAGGCGTCTACGGTTTCGGGATCGAGCCCGCGACGGCGCGCTGGGGCGATCGGGCGGGTGCCGAATCGCGCGGGCATATCTTGCGTCTCGGCCATGGCGAGTCGCGCGTCTATCGCACCGAATTGTCGGCGCTCGACGGCGCAAGCGCGATCGCGGCGTTCGACGCGCGCGTGGCGGCGATCCACCCGCAAGCGCGCGACGAGTTTCCCGTCCGCACCGATCAGCCTTCGGGCGGCCCTTACGTCACGTCACTGCCGAGGAAAAGATGAGCGACAAACCCGCCAACGTCCTGTTCATTCTGTCCGACGAGCATACGCGCGACGTCGCGGGCTGCTACGGCCACAAGATCGTCAAGACGCCGAACATCGACGCGCTGGCCGCGCGCGGCACCAAGTTCACCGCCGCCTATACCAACTGCCCGATCTGCGTGCCGGCGCGCGCCAGCCTGCACACCGGCACTTACGTCGCCGAGAACGGGTGCTGGGACAACGCGCACGCCTACGACGGATCGATGCGCAGCTGGGCGCATCGCTTGCGCGAGGCGGGCCACCACACGATGTCGATCGGAAAACTCCACTTCCGCGCCGCGACGGACGACAACGGTTTCGTCGAGGAGATCATCCCGCTCCATGTGGTGGACGGGCAGGGCGATCTGCTCGGCCTGATCCGCCGGCCGCAAGCCGCGGCGCGCGGCGGCATGCCCGATCTCGCCAAGGCGGCGGGGCCGGGCGAATCGACCTACGCGGCCTACGATCGCAACATCCGCGATGGCGCCGTCGAGTGGCTGACCACGCGCGCCGCCAAGGAACGCAAACCTTGGTGCCTGTTCGTCTCCTTCGTGAAGCCGCATTTCCCGCTGATCGCACCGCCCGAATTCTACGCGATGTATCCGCCCGAGACGCTGCCGATGCCCCGGCTTTACGGGCCCGGCGACTATCCGACGCATCCTTCGGTCAAGGCGCTGCGCGAGTGCATGAAGTACGACGATTTCTTCACGCCCGAGAAAGTGCGCGTGGCGCTCGCGGCCTATTTCGGCATGGTGAGCTTCCTCGACGACAATATCGGCCGCGTGCTCGCGGCCCTTTCCTCCGCGGGCCTGGCCGACACGACGCGCGTGATCTACTCGACCGATCACGGCGACAATCTCGGTGTGCGGCACATGTGGGGGAAGTCCATCCACTACGAAGAATCGGCCGCGATCCCGATGATCGTCGCCGGGCCCGGCGTGCCCGCGGGCGAGACCCGCGCGACGCCGGTCACGCTGGTCGATGTCTATCCCACGATCCTGCGATCGGTCGGGATCGTGCCGGACGCGACGGAGAATGCGTTGCCCGGCCGCTCGCTGGTCGATCTCGCCAACGCGCCCGACGACCCCGAGCGCGTGGCCTTCGGCGAGTACCACGCCGCGGGCTCGATCACGGCCATGTACATGGTCCGCAAAGGGCGCTGGAAATACATCCATCACGTCGGCTTCGCGCCCGAGTTGTTCGACCTCGAAGCCGATCCGGGCGAAACGCGCGACCTGGCCGCCGATCCGGCGCACGCCGCGACGCGCGCGGCGATGGAGGCCGAATTGCGCCGCATCGTCGATCCCGAGGCGACGAACGCGCGCGCCTTCGCCGATCAAGAAGCGAAGATCGCGCGCTCGGGCGGCGTCGAAGCGTTGATCAAGCGCGGGGATTTCGGCTACTCGCCCGCGCCCGGCCAGAAACCCGTTTTCGCCACGAGGATCGAAGCGTGAGAAAGCCCAATATTCTGTTCATCACGTCCGACCAGCAGCGCGGCGATTGCTACGGCTTCGAAGGCCGCAAGGTGCGCACGCCGCATCTCGATGCGATGGCCGCCGACGGCACGCGCTTCTCGGCGTGCATCACGCCCAACGTGGTCTGCCAGCCGTCGCGCGCGTCGCTGCTCACCGGGCTGCTGCCGCGCACGCATGGCGTGGCGGATAACGGCATCGATCTCGATGCGGGCGTGGGCGAGGCGGGGTTCGCGGGCACGCTGGCGAAGGCCGGGTGGAAGACCGGCTTCATCGGCAAGGCGCATTTCTCGACCTTCCATACCTTCAAGCCGACCGGACGGCCGGAATGCCGATCGAGCTCGCGCGATTTCGGCGGCGATTGGCACGGGCCCTATATGGGCTTCGAGCATGTCGACATGATGATCGCCGGCCACAACATGTTTTTGCCGCAGAAGCCGCCCGAAGGGCTCAACTACGAAGCCTGGTATCACAAGGACGGGCGCGGCGACCGGCTCAACGAGCTCTTCCTCACCAAGCTCCCGCCGCAAACCGACGCGGCGCAGACCTGGAACTCGGCGCTGCCGCCCGCGTTCCACAATTCGACCTGGATCGGCGACCGCACGATCGACTTCATGCGCGACAACAAGGACCGGCCGTGGATGGCCTGGGCGTCGTTCCCCGATCCGCACCATCCGTTCGATGCGCCCGCCCCGTGGTGCTATCTGCACCATCCGGACGACGTCGATCTGCCCGCGCATCGCGAACTCGATCTCGACCGGCGGCCCTGGTGGCATCGCGCGAGCTTGGAAGGCACGCCGAAACTCGCCGATCCCGAGCTGCAGGCCTTCCGCGCCAAGCAGTCGCGCACGCCCACCCAGACCGACCTTCAGCTGCGGCACTTGATCGCCAACTATTACGGCATGATCTCGCTGATCGACCACAATGTCGGGCGCATCTTCCTCGAACTCGAACGCCTCGGTCTCGACCGCGATACGCTGGTCGTCTACTCGACCGACCACGGCGACTGGCTGGGCGATCACGGCCTGATCCTCAAGGGCCCGATCCACTACGAAGGTTTGCTGCGCGTGGGCTGCATCTTGCGCGGGCCCGGCGTGCCCAAGGGCAAGATCGTGCGCGACCCGATTTCGACGCTCGACCTGCCGGCGACGTTCTACGACTATGCCGGCGTGTCGCCGGGCGCGCCGATCCATTCGCGCAGCCTGCGCCCGCTGCTCGACGGCGGCGCGACGCGGGATTTCGCCTTCAACGAATGGGATCTCAACGCCTCGCGCTGCGGGGTGGAGTTGAAGCTGCGCACCGTGCGCACGCGCGACCGGAAGCTCACGCTCGAACTCGGGTCCGGGGCGGGCGAGCTTTACGATCTGCGTGAGGACCCGCAGGAGATGACGAACCGCTTCGACGATCCCGCCTATGCGGCCGCGCGGCGCGAGATGACCGACATGATCCGCAGCCGCCCCGACGACGCCCGCGCGCCGGTCGAGCCCGTGGGCATGGCATGATCGAACGCGACGTCGCGCTGGCCACGCCGGACGGAACGATGCCGGTCTTCGTCGTCCATCCCGACGAAGGCGGACCGCTCCCCGTCGTGCTCGTCTATATGGACGCGCTCGGCATCCGCGAAGAATTGCGCGACATGACGCGGCGTTTCGCGAGTGCGGGGTACTACGCGATGCTCGCCAATCTCTATTACCGATGGGGCGGGTCGAGTTTCGACGGGTCTGGATTGGCGGACGGCAAGTTCGATCCCCGGATGATGGAGCTTAACGACGCGCTGTCGATGGACATGACGGTGCGCGACGCGGGCGTCCAGCTCGACTTCGCCGCGCGCGATCCGGCGGCGGCGAAGACGGGTGCTGCCGTCGGCTATTGCATGGGCGGGCGGCACGCCATCGCCGCGGGCGAGGCGTTCGGCGACCGCGTCAAATGCTTCGCCTCGATCCATGGCGGCAGGCTGGTGACCGAAGCGTCCGATTCCCCGCATCGCCGTCTGGCGCGCGCAACGGGTGAAGCCTATTTCGGCTGGGCCTTCGACGATCCGACCGCGCCCGCGGCGCATGAAGCGGTCGTGCGCGACGTGCTGGCCAAGCGCGGATTGCGCCACCGCGTGGAACTCCACGAAGGCGCGCTGCACGGTTTCGCGTTCCCCGAGCGCTATTGCTTCCACAAGCGCGCGGCCGAGACCGTGTGGGCGCGGCTATTCGCGATGTTCGGGCGGAACCTCGCCGCGCACTGAACCGCGCAGAACGATTTCGGCCGCGTGGACGATCCGCCGCCCGGCCGGCGTGCCGCGCTCGATGCGATCGATGAGGATCTCCCAGGCGCTGCGCGCGATCGCATCGACCGGATGGCGCACGACCGACAATGGCGGCGCCACGACCGGCGCCCAGATCGGCTCGTCGAAGGCGACGAACGAGACGTCCTTCGGGATCGCGAGGCCCAGCCGCGCGAGAATCGCCAGAAGCGGAAGGGCGATGGTGCTGTTGGAGGCGACGATCGTGTCGGGCCGGGCGGCGCCCGCGCACGCCTGCGCCACTTGGCGGACGAAGACGGCGTCGTCGGGGTCGCGGGCGAGGACCGTCGCGGCGATTCCGGTCTCGCGGGCGGTACGTTCGAAGGCGGCGATGCGCGCGCGCGTGGTCACCAGATCGGGCCAGCGCACGACGAACAGGAACCGCCGCCCGCCGCGCGCCGCGAGTTCGCGCACCAGCGCCGCCATGGCGCCCGAATTGTCCATCGTCACGTAGTCGAAGCGCGGGTCGCCGAATTCGCGATCGACCATCACGGCCGGCACGCCGGACTCGGCGATCACGTCGAAAACGGCTTGCGGCCGGGCGGTCGGAACCAGAATCAGCCCGTCGACTTGCCGGTCGAGAAGCGCGCGCGTGCGGCGCAGCTCGATCGCCGGATCGCCGCGATCGAGGACCTGCATCACCTCGTAGCCCAGCGACGCGCCCATGGTTTCGAAGCGGTCGAGCAGGGCGGCGAAATACGCGCTGTGCGCGTCGCCGGCCACCAGCCCGACGACCCGCCAAGCGCGGCCGCGCAAGGACTGGGCGATGCGATTGGGCCGGAAGCCCAATTCGGCGATCGCCTTCTCGACCGCGAGGCGCCGCTTGGGCGTGACCGGGATGCGCCGGTTGAGGACGTTGGACACCGTGCCGACGGAAACGCCCGCACGCCGCGCCACGTCGCGGATCGTCGGTTTGCCGGAATCGGGGCTTGTGTCGGGCATGGGACCCGTCTATCATAGTTTTTGAACCGGTTCAAAAAATACCGGCGGCGGGGGGAAGACGCGGTGAAGATCGTCAAGGTCGAGACGCAGGCGCATTGGGTCGATTGGTGCAATTGGCTGTTCGTGCGCATCGAAACCGACGACGGCTTGGTCGGCTGGGGCGAGGCGTCGCTGCACGGCGCGCTCGAATCGGTCCGTACGGCGATAAGCGAGTTTTCGCATCATCTGCTCGGCGAGGACCCGGCGGGGCCCGAACGGCATTGGCATCGGCTTTACAACGCCTGGCGCTGGCGCGGCGGGGCGGTGTTCATGTCCGCGCTGGCGGGCATCGATCTCGCGCTGTGGGACTTGGAAGGCAAGCGCCTGGGCGTGCCGGTACACCGGCTTCTGGGCGGCGCGCATCGCACGCGGCTGCGCGTCTATGCGAGCCATTGGCTGCGCGGCGCCGACACGCCCGAGGCGGCGCACGCGGGCGCCAAGGAAGCGGTGCGGCGCGGCTTCACCGCGTTCAAATTCTCGCCGCTGACGCGCGAGGCGCTGCGGGCGGACGAGGCGGGCGCCATCGCGCGCGCCGCCGAGAAGATGGCCGCGGCGCGCGAAGGGGCGGGGCCGAACGTCGATGTCTTCATCGAGTGCAGCGAATTGCTGAGCCCGCGCACGGCGGTGACGCTCGATCGCGCGTTCCAGCCCTATCGGCCGGGCTGGTTCGAGGAGCCGATCCCCTTCGAGAACGCCGCCGTCATGGTGCGCTTGCAGCGCGAGATCGCCACGCCGATCGCCACGGGCGAGCGTCTGCTGTCGCGCTACGAGTTCCGCGAATTGCTCGAAGGTGGGGGCTGCAAGATCGTCCAGCCCGATCTGATGCATGCGGGCGGGATCACCGAAGTCCGGCGCATCGCCAGCTTCGCCGACACGTATTACGTGCCCGTCGCCCCGCACAATCCGGGCGGGCCGATCTGCACCATGGCGTCGATGCACTTGGCCGCCGCGATCCCGAACTTCTACGTGCTCGAACAGATGGAGCCGCAGCGCGAGTTCCGCGACCGCGCGTCCAAGCCCGCCATCCGCTTCGAGGACGGGCACTTCGTGCTGCCCGAGACGCCCGGGTGGGGCATCGAACCCGATCTCGACTTGCTGAAAGACAAGACGTTCCGCCCGCAGCCGCGCAGCGAGCGCGGCGGCGCGCTTTGGTCGTAAACCCAAGGAGGAAGCCATGATCCGCATCGCGACTTTCGTGAGCACCGCCGCACTCCTCGCTTTGGCCGTGGCGCCCGCCGGCGCGCAGCAGCGCGTCGTCATCCAATGGCAGACCGCCAATCTCACCGAATCCCAATACGAGCCGATCTGGAAACGCACCATCGCCGAGTTCGAAGCCGCCAATCCCGACGTGAAGGTCGAGCCCATCCTGGTCGCGCGCCGCGATCATTGGACCAAGTTCGTCGCGGCGGCGCAGGCGCGCCAGGCGCCGTGCGTCGTCTCGGTCGACCTGACCACGGCGGCGGCCGACGGCTATCTGCGCGCGATCGACGATTTCTGGGCGCGCGAGCCCGCGGCGTTCCGCGACGCGTGGAGCCCGGAGATGCTGTCGGCTGCGCGCTGGCAGGGCAAGCTCTACGGCCTGCCCAATTGGGGCGGCACCTACGCCGAGATCTACAACCGCGAACTCGTCGAGCGCGCCGGTCTCGATCCGCGCAATCCGCCCAAGACGTGGG
>JAMNXK010000002.1 GCA_023653245.1 Tagaea sp. | reverse complement strand
GCGGTGCCGGCCACCCGCTTCGAGCAGATTTTCTTGCTCGCCCGCGCCGAAGGCCACGCGACACCCGACGCGTGGGCGGACTACGCCTGGGGCATTCTCGACAGCCAGGGCGAGCGAATGATGCGCGACGGCGCGATGCTGGCGCGCCCGGACGATTCCCGCACCGAACTCCTGCGTCTGGCGCGCGACTTCGCCGCCGGCCGGCTCGCGCTGCTGGATGCGCTCGGGGTGGGCTGACGCTGTCTCGCAGGCCGCCAAAGCTCTCGGACGGTTTTCATCGCGCCGTCGGTGAGCGCCGGCGAACGGTGCGCCGCGCTCTGGCATAGACCTTCACGACGGCCTCGGCTTCGGCGATCAATGCTTGGCGTAAGCTATCCGGCGCCACGACTTCGACGTCCGTGCCCAGCCGAAGAAGTTGCCGCGCCGAATAGGCCGCCGTTTCGAACGGCAGCCGCGCGTCGTGCCAGCCGGCCCGGCCGGAGGCGATGCGCGTCTTCGCCACCATCTCCGCGCCTGCCGGCATCACGGCGCGCAAGATCCGCTCGCCTTCCTCGGAGATCCGGACAAGAGCCTGGCCCGCGAACAGCCTCGTTTCGAAGTCGCGCATGGCGATGTCCCAATACGCGGCGAGATCGAAGCGCGCCGGACGGCGGGCCGGGCTATCGAGAAACTCGAGATTCCGGAAATTCGAGACTCGATAGGTGCGCGGCTTCTTCCGCCACGCGGCGACCAGGTACCAGTGGCCGCCTTTGTTCACCAGACCGAGCGGGTCGAGTTGGCGTCTGGCTGCGCCGCCCCAGCCTTCATACACGCCCGCAATTCGCTTTGCGTGCCAGACCGCGAGCGCGATGTCCGGAAGGCCGGGGACCGCCTCGGCTCGATGGTACCAAGGGAGCGGATCGATGTGGAATCGCGACGCGATGCGCTCGGCCGCCTCGCCCAACTCCCTTGGCAAGCTGGCTAGCATTTTGACTCGCGCCGACCTTGCGTCGATGGAAACGCCCAGATCGCGCGCCAATTGCGCAAGGCCCGCGATCGGCAACGCGGCGGCCTCCGACGGCGTCAGCCCCGTCAATTTGGTCCGGTAGCCGTCGTGCAGCGCTATGCCGCCGTTGCGGCCCGGCTCCGCATAGATCGGCACGCCCGCGGCGCTCAACGCGTCGACGTCGCGATAGACCGTGCGGGGCGAGACTTCGAATTCGCGCGCCAGCGCTTCGGCGGATACGCGGCCGCGAAGCTGAAGCGACATGAGCATTCCGAGCAGCCGGCTCGCCCGCATGATGTTCCGACCCGCAGGAAACCCTGACAGGAGTTGTCCAGGTATATCCGTTACCTTGCCTCAAACGCGGGAAATCAGCGAGCAAGGAGTGAAAACGCGATGTCCTTCGATCCGGTTCCCCCGCTGCCGACGACGCCAAGTCCGGGCGCCGCCGGGGACTTCGATTTTCTGACGGGCGAATGGCGCATCGCGCATCGCTCGATCGTCGACGGCGCTTGGCTCGACTATGGCGGCGAGGCCAGCGTCCACGCGATCCTCGGCGGGATCGGCAGCGTCGAAGAATTGCGCATCCCGGCGCGGAACTTCGCCGGCATGGGTTTGCGTTTGCTCGACGTGCAAAGCCGCGTGTGGTCGGATCATTGGGTCAACGCCAACAGCGGAAAGCTCGTCCCGCCGGGACAGACGGGCAGCTTCGAGAACGGCGTCGGAATCTTCTCGGCGACCTATACCGACAAGGGACGCACGATGCTGTCGGCGGGCATCTGGGACCGGATCACACCGAATTCCTGCCGGTGGCGCCAGGTCGTCTCGGCCGACGACGGCCGCTCCTGGGAGCACAACTGGATCATGCACTGGACGCGCGCGTAGCCGGAGGGTGTCACCCTTGTCTCCGGTACGTTCCGTCACCCATGTCTCAAGGTCGGACAGTTTTGAAATGGTGCCGCAGGAGGGAATTGAACCCCCGACCCGCGCATTACGAATACCTCGTTCGGGTCCTAAGTCTCTGAAATTACTTATGCAGCTTCGACGCGGAGAGGCCAGAACGGGACCGTCCGGGGTACAAACTCCCACCGCCAGTCCCACCGTCGAGCCGGTATGATGCGCGGCATGTTCCGCTTTGCCTTCGGGTTCGTTCTTCTAGCCGTCGGCGCCGCTTGCGCGCCTGGCGCGGCGATCGCGCCGGCGGCGGCCGAGACGTGCCACGCGATCGACGGCGATACGATCCAATGCGTCGGCCGGCGGGTGCGCCTGGTCAACGTCGACACGCCCGAGCTGCACGGGCAATGCCCGGCCGAGATCGCCCTTGCCTATCGCGCGCTGGATTTCACGGCCGGGCGCCTGGCGGCTGGCGAGATCGAGATCGTCGTCGACGCCCATCGGCCGAAGGATCGCTACGGCCGCACGCTTGCCTGGGTTCTGGTCGACGGCCGCGATGTTGGCGAGGACCTTATCGCCGCCGGCCTGGCGCGGCGCTGGGATGGCCGTCGCCGACCGTGGTGCTAAGATGCCGCAACCTTACGCGCGCGTGCAATTTTTAAAGAAAATCATATTATCCCCGCTGGACAATTCAGCGCGAGACAGTTCGGATGGAAGAGAAATTTGACGAGGGCGCTGCCCGCAAGAAAGCGAGCATCGATTATGAGTTCAAGGTGCGCGAGATCCAGTTCCAGGCCGAGCATGAGCGCTATAACAACTGGTATAAAGTCTCCCAAGCAGCCGTAATTCAGCTCGGGCAGAGTGCGGCAAAGGCCCTACTGATCGCAAACGGCGGCGCCTTGGCCGCCTTGCTTACTTTTTTCGGGGCGCTGTTGGGCCGTGGCTATCAGGGCTCGGGTATGAGCCATGCCGACGTAATGCTATTGGCACAAGCTCTCAGACCTTCCTTTGTGGCGCTGGTGTTAGGCTTCTCACTTGTCGTCTTCGCGCTACTCGCCGGATACATCTCGCAAGGCTCACTTACCGCGAGCGCAGACATCACTCCAACAAACCACAAGCACGGCGTCGCAAAATCTTGGGCGCAGTCCACTTGGTGGATCGCCGTTACGTGCGGATTTCTGAGCTTTGTTCTTTTCCTGTTTGGCGCGCTCGATGCCGTCATGGTGCTAACTGGCGCTGGATCGCGCTTCCAATAGTTTTGCTGCGCTACCTCGTGTCGTCGACGAATTTGCGGATCGCATCGAGTCGGTCGCGGCACGAGCGGCCGGCGATCGTCACGTCGACGATCCAGCCGGCGAGAACATCCTGATCCGCGTCAGCGCCGGCGGGACGGCGCGGCTCGGCCTCGCAGCGCAGCAGCGCCGGCGGCGGTGTCACGACGACGCGCTCGATCTGGACGAGAACCTTCGGCTCAGGGGTCGGGCTGCAAGCCGCGAAGAGCGGCGCGCACGGAATCAGCCACAGGGCATTGCGCCGGGCTTTGGGCTTGGACACGCTGGATCTCCTTTTTGATGGCCGTGCGCGCCTGGCAGCGCGCTTCGAGGTTCGCGAGTTCGGCGCCGAACGCCGTTCGGTCGGCCGCGACCGCCGACCTGACCTTGTCGAGTTCGGCGACGTTGCGATCGTTGACGCGCGCCGCCGTCTCGAGATTCGCGCGCGCAAGGGCGAGCTGACCGTCGAGCCGCGCGACATCCGTCCGAAGATCGGCGATCGTCCAACGCTGCCACAGGAACACCGCCGAGACCGCCAGCGCGACCGCGCCGATCGCCAGGGCTTTGGGTTGCTTCAGAAGGGCGAAGCCGGCCGAGATCGCGGCCATCATCGCGCGATCTCCATCATCGCGAACCACCGCGCGATCTGGCGAACATAGCCGATCGTCTCGGCCGCGTGCTTGCCCGTGATCGCCGGCAGACATTCCGCGACCTTCGCCCAATCGGTTTCGAACTCGCGGCCGTCGCCGCGCGGGCCGCAGCTGCGCGCGGCGCGTCGGATACTCCCCTGCCCCGCGTTGTAACTGGCTTGCGCCAGGCGATGCGTGTCGGCCGCGCCGGCACCCTGGCGCTGCCAATGCCGGCGCAGCTGCGCCATGTAGAAGGCGCCCGCCTCGATCGCCGGTTCGGCGAGGAACGGATGCACGTCGGTCCGGCCCATCGCGCGCGTGATCTCGGCCCATGTCGCCGGCATGAATTGCGCAATTCCCTTGGCGCCGACCGGGGAGACGGCATCCGCCCGCAATCCGGATTCCTGCCAGAGCTGCGCCTTCCACAAGCGCCACGGCACGCCCGGCCAATAATGGCGCGCCGCCGCCTCGATCGCCGGATCGTAACGATCGGGGAAGCGTTGCGCCGACGCCGGCGACGCGACGAGCCCCGCCAGCAAAGCGGCGAGCGCGAAGACGGCCCTCATTTCAGCACCGCGCCGATCAGCAAGCAGCAGCCGACGAAGCGCAGCCCGAAATAAAGCGCGAGCGCGCGCGCGTCGGCGCTCAGCGTCGGCCAGACCGATTCCTTCCACACGATGCCGAGCCGCAGATCGTAGCGGCGCAGCACCCAGCCGAGCAGCCAGAGTGCGAGCATCGCGGTCAGGATACGCAGCGCCGTCGAGACGCTGGCGATCACGTCGAAAATCGAACCTTCCATGATGTTCCCTTTCAGTTGCGGGAGAAGGCGGCGACGGCCGCCGCCGGAATGCCCAAGGCCTTGGCGATCAGCATCAGCGCGCCGGCGGCGGCGACGTAGATCAGCGCCTTCGTCAGCGTTTGCGTGATCGTCGTGCCGACCTCGCCCTTCGCCTTGTCGATCGCTTTCTGGAATTCGATCGCGCTGCGCAGCAAATGCGCGTCGTCGCGTTTGACGCCGATCTCGGCCAGGAAATCGCGCACGCCTTCCTGTGCGGCTTCCTTCAACAGTTTTTTGAGATCGTCGGCATGGATCACGCGCACGCCCGCCGGAAGATCGGTCATCACGGCCACCCGGTCGAGAAATCGTATGCGGTAACGGCCGCGACCGTCGTTAGCGCTTCGATCGCTTCCGCGTGCGCGCGCTCGGCCGAGAAGCAGGCTTGCACATGCGCGCGGACGGCTTGCGCGGCGTCGAGCAATTGGGCGGCGTTCAACGTGATCCAGCCGCCATCGCCCTTCCAATCGACGGTGTAAGCGGCGTCGAGCGTCGCCGCGAGAGCCGCGCCGGTCAGCAATGCCTGGCTTTCGCGATCGGTCCGGAACCCGCCGATCCCGGCCGTTTCTCGGGCGTAACGCAACGCCGCAAGCGCGGCGAGCTTCGCAGATTTCGCCTCGGCGTAGGTCGGAGGGGGCGGCAAGGCAGCTAGTTCCTCGGCCGTATACGACCGGGCGATCTTTGCGCCCGTCTTGAGATCGACTTGAAAAACGTCGGACATGCGCGCCTCACATGTACATAAAGCTGATTGATCCGGCGTCGAAAACGTCGGTGCCGACTTTCGTCGTGAAACGCATCATGTCGAGCGCGCCCGACAAAGTGACGCGCCCCGTGCAGGTGTGAATGTTCGAACTTTCGTCGTTCACCTGCCCCCAAGCGGTCCAAATGTTGTTGGCCGCATCGTGCAGGGCAAAAGTCATTTGCCCGCTATAGCCGACCGCCGCAGCCGCGTCGTAAAGGCTGAAACAGTTGGACAACGCCCCCGTCACGACAGAGCCGCCGGACAAGCGGCTATCGCGACCGCCATATCCAGAGGTTTGCGGCACGCCGCGCGAGCCTAGCTGGACGGCGATCGCGCTTGAGCCATTCGTTGAAACGCCGTTGAACGTCGCGAGGATAAGTTTCGTTCCCGACGGGATTGATAGAACATCCTTCGCGACGCCGCTGGTCATGGGGATGACCGCGCCCAGCGTCAGCCCCGCCGCGCCGCCCTGTCCGAGCGCGGACGGGAACCCGAACAGACCTTGGTTCATTTTTCGTAGTCCTAGAGGTTGCCGGCCTGAACCCAGGCGTTGAACGCTTCGGCGTTGTGCGTCGACACGCCCAATTGCTCGCCGTCTTCCAGCGTGAAACCGTTCGTCGGCGCCCAGGCGCCTTCGAAGGTCGCGAGAGACGCGGATGGCGTGATCGCCGATACCGCGATTTCGGCGACGAGACGCCAGGTCGGCGCCGCATAGGACGCGATCGACCCGTCGGCGTTGCGCGTGAGCCCGTTCGTCTTTTTGTAGATACGGACCATTCCGGCCGTCGTCGTGCCGGCGGCCTTGATGTTGACGCGCTCGACGCGCGTACCAGGGGCGCGCGCCGTCAACAGCGTGGCGATCGTGCCCGTGCCGTCGCGGTTCGTGTTCGCCGTCGCGAAATTGACGACCGGCGCATTCGGGATAGAGGCATAGGCGGGTTGAACGGACATCGTTGTCTCCTATCAAGTCGCGAGGTTGAACAAGGGAATATGCCGCGCGTAGGCTTGCGCCAGAACGCGCGCTTCCAAGGCCGGATCGATCGACGAGGCGGCGGCCGACGACGAACCGCCGACCGCGAGACGCTCGTCGAACAGAAGCGAATTGCCGATCGACACGGTCGACGGCGAGAGCGTCACGCGCGCGATCGGCAACTTGCCCGACGGAATTGCCGGCACCACCGGCGAGGCGTTCTCGGCCCCCGTCACGACGGAGACGGCGCCCGTTACGGCATCGATCACCACCCGATCGATGCGCGGATTCGTGACGGGCGCGGCGATCGTTCCGGTGCTTTGCGCGGGCACCTCGAGCAACGCGCCATTGACCAGCAACGCCCCGGCGAGAACACGGATCGTCATATTCGGCATCGATTGCGCCTCGGCCTTGAAAACGACGCCGAGCCGTTCCATCGCGACGGCCGCATTGTCGACCATCGATTTCCAGGTCGCGAAATCCTGCGCCGTATGATTCGGCGGCACGTAAGGTGCGATCACTTAAACCCCCGTCGCTTGATAGTTGACGCTACCGGCCGTCAGGGCGCCGGCGCCCGTCGCGCATTTGAGAACGCAGCCGGTCAGCGTCACGCTTTCGGCCCAGGCTTGCTGCGCGACGCCGCCGACCGGCGTCACCTGGACGTTCGGCTTGCTGAAAAAGCGCCGGTTGAACGCGACCGCGAGACCGACCGATGGAACCGCGACCTCAATCCCGGCCTCGTCCTGGCGGACGGCCGCGTCGATCGTCGGCGTGAAGGCCGTCGCGACGGCCGCACCGTCGGCCGCGCGCAGTGCGATTCGCTGTTTGGCCTTGCGCAGATCGTTCGTGCCGATCGTCCAAGGCTCGAAACCGTCATAGGCGCCGGCATCGAGGCGGTAATCCTGCTCGAGCTGGCAGATTGCCGCCCCCGCCGTTTCGCCGGCGCCGAGCTGCGCGGCCGTCGCCGCGTAGGAGCGCACGCGCGCGTCGAACCCGAGATCGATTTCCGGCGCCTCGTAGACCGCTTTCGCGACCTGGCCCGGATTGAACGCGGCCGCCGCCTCGGCCTCGGTCACGTCGACGGCGAGCTTCGTCGAGTTCGGGACCAGCACGCCGGACCAATGGACATGGCAGTTCGTTTTCACGCCCGGCCAATCGGGCGCCTGTGGCGCGGTATAGACGACGATGTTGGTCGAGCCGACCGGGATCGCGCCGATCGAGGTCGCGGCGATCGCCGCGTTCGCCGAAAGATTGCCCGACGCGTCGCGCGCCTTGATCAGGAAATTCCAGTCGCCCGGCGGAACCGCGATCGTCGTCATCGACGTGCCGCCCGTCGCCTGGCTGAGCGGCGTCGCGGACGACCAGACCGTTACGCCCGCCGGCGCGAAACGGATGTCGTAACCGTCGAGATCGAGATCGTCGACGGGCGACCAGCGCAGCACCGCCGCCGTGCCGTTCGCGGCGGCCGAGAAACCCAGCACGTCCGACGGCAAGGCGGTCTTGCCGACGACCTCGACCGTGTCGCTCAGCCAATCGGATTTAAGCGTCGAGACGCGCGCGACCGAACGCAAGCGCACCTCGTAGCGCGAGACGACGCCCTCGGCCGGACGGCTCTCGATCACGTCCTCGATAAAGTATTCCGGCGATCCGCCGGACGTGAACACGCTCGGCCCCCAAGGCGCTTCTGGCGCGGCGTCCGGCCGCCATTGGATCTCGATATCCACACCGCCCAAGACCGCGTCGGCGCTCGGCATGTTCCAGCGAACGCGGATGCGCGGGCGGATCGTACCGTCGGCCATCGCGCGCAGCTCGGCCGTCGACGCCGCCAGGAACAGCCCGACGGGTCGCGGCGTGGCGCGATCGATCGGCGTCGCGTAACTCACGAAAGGCGGAATGTCGCCGGCGTCGGCGTCGTGAACCTCGGGCGCGGCCGGGATCAGGATCAGTTTCGCGGTCAGATCGGCGCCCGGCTCGACGCCTTTGACGATCGCCGGCATCGATTCCAAACCCGCCTCGCCGAACAGGGCGAGATCGCCCGGCGCGGGCGCGAGCGCCGTCGCGAGCGGCGCGGCGAGCGTCACGGTCTTGGAGTTCCCGGCGACGGTCGCGAGCGCCAAGACCTGCGAGGCGCCGTCCTTGTGCCGGACGCGCAGCGCGTAATCCTTGCCGGCTTCCATCGGCATTTCTTCGTCGAGAACGAATCCCGTCGTGTCGGACCCGGCCTCGATCCGCGACACGATACGGCCTTGCGCGAGGCCGACCGCGATCACGTCATGCGCGAACTGGACGAGATCGCCGTCCGTCGCGCGCAGAAATTCGATGTCCTGGAAGACCTCGTGCCGCTCGCGGCGCAGATAGGCGACGGCGAGATGATAGCGGCCCTCGCGCCAGGCCATATCCGGCGAGGTGCAGCCGTAGAGATCGAGCGTGTCGAACTCGTCGGCCGTCGCCGCATCGTATCCGTCGGCGTAAACGACGACCTCGTTCTCCTGATAATCGATATCCGGATCGGAGAAGCGCACGCGCACGGCATGGGGCAGATCGCGCAGATCGCGCGTCCCCCGATAGCCGAAGGAATTGCGCGGCGTGATATGCAGAACGGGCGTGTCCTGCGCCACGTCGCGGACGATCGAATACTTGCCGTCGGGCGAGAAACCGAAGCGCGCCCTTCCATGCGCGGCGATCGTCGAGAACGCTTCGCCGACCGATCCGCCTTCGATCACGCCGTCGAACGTCCATTTCGGATCGCCCGACGGGCCGTCGGGCATGCACGCATCCGCCCACGCCTTGAACGCCGGCGCGTCGATCCGGCTATCGGCGAGCAGCGTTTTCGCGCCGCGCCGCGTCAGCAGATCGACGCAATGCCAAGGCGGCAAGCGCGTCATCGCCCAAGCCCAGGCCGCGCCGTTCCAGACGCGATGCCAGCTGCGGGCGCGGCAGGTGATTTCCTGAAGCTGATTGTTGAGCTGCTCGTAGGATTCGATCCGCAGCGCGAGCGTCGCGATCCCGTCCATATTCATGGGCGCGTCGGCGCGGATCGTGCGCAACGCGGTCCAGGTCGATTGATTGATCGTGCGGGAATCGCTCGAATCCGCCGTCGTGCGGCGCAAGCGGACATCGTAGGTTCCCGTCGACGGGAAGGTGAAACGCCCGC
Organism: Tagaea sp.; assembly: GCA_023653245.1. The sequence continues at coordinate 32,207 of JAMNXK010000002.1, read as the reverse complement.
CCCGGCGCACGGCCGAGGTCGAGTTCGCCGAGATCGAGACGATGCCCGCCGTCGAATAGCCGGTATCGCTGCCCGAATCCCAGGCGATCGGCGTCCAAGCGCCGGTATCGCCGGCGGCGCGATACTCCGCCTCGAACGCGACGGTCAGCGCGTCGGTCCCGCCGGCCGTGTTGTAATAGGCGAGGCCCCGTTCGAACGCGATGTCGATCGACGCGGAGACCGCATCGTTCTCGGTTCGCGTCGTGCGCCAACCGGCCGACTGCGAGAGCGCCACGGACAATTGCGTTTCGGAAATCCGGCGCGTGAACAAGGCCCGCGGTTCGTCCGTCGGCCAGCCTTCGCGAATCTCGACCTCGACATTGTCGAACGCTTCGATCGGCGTATTGCCGATCCGGATTTGATCGATCGAGATCGGGCCATAGCCCACCGCGAGCAGCATCCGGAAATAGCGCTTGTCGCCCAACGTCTCGGAATAGGCTTTCGCGGCCAGCACGGGAAAAACGCGCCGCTCGCCGAACACGCGCGGGATCGGGCCGTAGGGATTGAGCCGGTTCTGCGTGCCCGTGATCTGATAGGTCGGCGACGAGAGCGACGATTGCGCGCCGAAGCCGCTGACCGCCGGCGCCGCCGGCGACGGCGGCGGGATCAACGCGCCGATCACGAGATTGCCGACCATTGTCACGATGCCGCCGATCAGGCCGGTGACGATCTTCGCGCCCGTGCTGCCAGCGACGAACGCCGCCGACGTGCCCGCCTCGCCGACCAGGCCCAAGCCGCCGGCGATCGTCGGCGCGACCCAGGCGGCGAAGGCGATGACCGCGATCATCGCGACGATCCGCAGAATGCCGCCCCCGCCCCGGCGCGGCACGATTTCCGCGACCAAGGGCGCGCCCGGTTTCGGCCGCACCACGCGCCACAGATCGCGCGGAATTTCATGCTCGCCGATATGGACGCGCAGCCAGCCCCACACGCGCGGCGGAAAGTCCGACGCTTCCAGCATTTCCGCGATCGTAAGACCGGGCGCGAATTCGGCGTGTTCGTGCAGCCGCGACAACGGATGCCGGAACAACGTCGCGCGGACGGGCGGCGCCGAACGCCGTTCGGCGGGGGCGATCCGGGTCATGCCGCCGCCCGCCAGGCGTAGAAGCCGAGGACGCGATCGCCGGACCACACGCCCTCGACATAGGACGCGACATGTGGCCCCGCTCCCGGCTCGCTATGCAGGAACGCGCGATCGTTCAACACGAGACCGACATGCAACGGCCGCCCCCAATGGCGCAGCAGCAGCACGGCGCCCGGCCCGGCCTCGTCGCGGCGCAGCTCTTGCCAGCTTTCGCGTGCGCGCGCGACGCGCGCCGCCAGGGCCACACGTTCGGCGCGGCCGGCGTTCAAGCGCCAGGCGCCGACCGGATCGGCCGGGATATCGACGCCGAATTGCTCGCGCAGCACGAGCAGCACGAGACCGTAGCAATCGGCGCCCGCGCGCGTGCGCCCGCTTTCGACGAACGGGATCGCCTGATAATCCGCGACCCAGGCCGGAATCTCGCCGAACCGCGACATCAGAACAGCCCCGGAAAGCGGCCGGGCGTCATCGTGTCGGCCGCCGGCTCGGCCAGCGTGTCCTCGAACGTGAGATCGCCGGAGACTTGACCGACATCCCAATCGGCATTGCGCAAGCGCAAGCCCGCGAGCTGCATATCGATCGTATCCGGATCGCTCGCCAGGACGATCTTGATATAGACGCCCGGCGCCTCGTCGAGTTCGCGCACGAGGCGGACGAGATCGCGATCGACGTTGTCGACGATCAATTGCGACGCGCGGCCCTCGCCCGATTGCTTGGGCAGTTCCAGCTTGAACGGATAGCCGAGATAGGTGTAGCCGCCGGCGACGACGTTGACCGGATTGCACACGAGCCGCAAAGGCGCCTCGACCCCGTCGCCGATCTCGACCATCGTCAAGACGGCCTCGTCCGTTTGCGCGCCATGGATCGCCTCGAGCATCGCGGCGGAGAGGTTCCTCATGCGGGCAGCGCCTCGAGGCGCAAGGTCGCGTCGAACTTGACGCGCGAGGCGGGAACCACCGCCGGCGCTTCGACGAAATTGAAACGGCGCGTCTCGCCCGTGATCGGCTCGACGAGCTGGAACGGGATCGCGCCATACGCGCAATCGTCCCGGTAGAAGGCGCGCAAGATCGCGACTTGCGCGCGCGTCAAGCGGAACACCATGCCGACCGGCTCGACGGCCGCCGTGAAGCGCTTGCGCACTTTGGGCGGGCCGGAATCCATATTCGTCCGCACGGCGCCGTTCCCGAATTTCAGGCTGTACCCGTCCGCCATCGGGCGCGGCGGCAAGGTCGCGGGCCAGATCGCATCGGTCATCGCGTCACGTCCGCTTGACCGGCGCCTTCGCGCCGTATCGATCGCGCATCGGACGATCGAAGCGCCCGCCCGACATGGCCTGATTGACCTCGTCTTGGATCAGGATTTTGATTTCGCGCATGCCGTCGTCGCCGCGCCGTTCGCTGACCTCGACGGGCTGCGCCCCGGCGGAACCGCGCATGTCGTTGACGACGACCTTGACGCCGGCCATCCCGCCGATATCCGCGCGCACGCCCAAGGGGCCCGATCCGCCGCCGAGCCGCTTCAAGGGCAGGATCGCCTCGGGACCCGCCTCGCCCATCACACCCATGCCGCCGCGCATCGGGAACAAGGTCGAACGCTCGACGACGCCGCCGCGCGCGAAGGGGATCACGCGCCCGTTATCGAACGCCGCGCCGTCGGCGGCACCGCCGAACAGCGACCCGAAAATGCCGTCGAGCGCCGACGTGGCGCCGTCGACGATCGGCGAGACGATTTTCTTGCGCAGAATCTGCTCGATGATGTCGGAGCCGAGCGTCTGGATCAGGCTCGACGCCGAGAGCTTGGCGCCGTTGAGACCGACGATCATGTCGGCGAGCGCGCGCGAGGAACGCCGGCTCAATTGGTCGACGGCGCGATCGAGTTCCGTCGTCGATTTTTTCAGCGCGTCGGCCTCGTCCTTGGCGCCGCGCGCCTGGCGCCAGGCCTCGGTCACGCGATTGACCGCACCCTCGACCGCCTCGAGATCGTCGCCATAGGCTTTCAGCGCTTGATTGAAGGCCTCTTGGCGGACCCGCGCCTCTTCCTGTTCGCGATTGAACTTCGCCAGCGCCGCCTCGCCGGCCCGCGTCGCCTCGGCCTCGCGATAGAGCCGGTCGATCGTCGTCTCGATTTCCGAGCCGGCGATCTGGCGCGCGTTCGTCGATTCCGCCTCGCGGCGGATCGCGTCGTCGATCGAGTTCTGGAAATCCGTCTCGGCTTGGGCGCGCGAGGCCATCAGCTCGTCGAAAACGCGATCGAGCGTCGCCATCGATTCACGCGTGCGCTGCGCCTCGGCCTCGATCGCATCGGCGATCCCGAGATCGCGCCGGCGGGACGCGATGCCGAGCAATTCGTCATAGCGCTCGACCGCCTCCTTGATATTGGCGGCGACGCCGGCATCGAGAATGCGCTTCGTCCGCTCGAATTCCTCATTGATCGCCTGGATCGCCGACGGCGGCTTGCGGCCGAAACCGTCGAGCGCGTCGATCACCCCGAGAAGATCGGTCCGCACCTGGCGCGAACCGCTCGACAGCGAGCCAAGGCGAACCTCGAGTTCGTAAAGGCGGGTTTCCGCGATCTGAAGCGCTTCGTTCGCACGCGACAAAGGCTCGGTCAGAACGCGGTCGGCGTCGAAACCCGGATTGCCGCCCTGATCTTGGACGATACGCGCCTTGTCGGCCTCAAGCAGACGCACGGCATTCCGCGCGCTCGCGACCGCTTTCTCCTGATCGGCGATCGCCGCCTCGACCGCCTGGCGCGCGGCGGCGGCGCGTTCGGCCGCCGCGATGCGCGAAACTTCGGCCGCGTCCAACAGCAGCCCGTTCGACGCCTCGATCGCTTTGGCAAAGCTCTCCTCGGCCTTCGCGGCCTCGACCGTCGACTCGCGAAGAGAGATATAGCCGACCACGGCGGCAGAGATACCGACCGCGAGCAGGCCGAGCGGATTGCGCAGAAAGATCGCCGCGAGCGTGCCCGCCACGTCCGACACGTTCGCGATCGTGCCGGCGAGCCGCGCGAGGCCGGCCGTCGCGCCTTCCGCGCCGGGTGCGACGAGATCGATAGCCCCCCGCACGTCGTTGATGCCGCGCAGCGTGCCTTTGACCTTGCCCTCGACGACATCGAAGGTTTGGCCGAACCGGGTCAGACGCGGAACGTTGTCATTCGCCGTATTCGCCGCGCGCTCGATCCCGTCGGCGAACTCGCGCGCCGACCGGCCGGCACGACCGGCCGCTTCGTCGCCCGCCTTGGCGAAATCGACGAGGCGTTGCTTCGATTCCGCGTCGCCCTCGACGGCGAGACGGACCGACAATTTCCGTTGCGCGTCCGACATGGGATCACTCTTCCTCGGGCGGATTGAGCTTCGCGAGACCGGCGAAGCCACCGGCGGCGGCTTCGCGCAGCAATTCGACGGCGGCGGGGCCGCGCAATCCGAATTGATCCGCGACGCTCAGCGCCGAAGACCAATCGAAGCCGCGCGGATCGACGCCGACCGTTTCGATCGTTTTCCACGCGGCCCAGCCTTCGCGGGTCGCGGGCAGGTGCTTCAGATAGGGACATCCCCCGCAATGGGTTTCGCCGCCGCAGCCTTGGCAGTAGTCGAGCCCGCCGCCGAAATGCCATTCGGCGCGGGCGCGGAGCCGTTTCCCTCGGTTTCGCCCTTCGCGGCCTCGCCGCCGGAATAGGCCTTGTCGAACGCGAGCGCGAAATCCGGATTGAGCCGGAACACCGTCTCGATCGTCGCGGGATCGCAAGGAACCGGCGCGCCCGTTGCGTCGACCAAATCCCACTCGACGATCGCGGAACGCCCGCATTGGGCGACATAGGCCGCGAAATAGATGCCCATGCGCTCGGCCCGATTGAGGCCGTCGCCGGCCTCGAGATTTTCCGCAAAGACCCGCTCGGCCTCGCTGACCGCCAGGCGCCCGGCCCACTCCGCCTGTTCGCGAAAGACGGAATCGAAGGGGCGGACTTTGAGCGCGACGGCCGCCGCGCCCACCTTGAAGGCGAGCGGCGCGATCTCGGCCGGCGCCGTTTTGACGCGCAACGCCATGATCAGTATCCCGCCACGTCGTTGCGCAAGACAGCCTCGGCCATCCAGTCGCCGGTCTTGGCGCCCTGGAATTCGTAGCGCGCGGCGATGCCGCCCGGACCGCTGATCTCGCGTTTCGGCTTGGAGAGGTACGAGGCCGGGACCTGGATCAGCAGGCTTTCATGCGCCGACCGCGCCCAACCCATCGTGAAATCGATCGGCGTGTTCGCGGCGGCGGCGGCGCGATACGTCGTGTCGTCGCTGAACCGCGCCTCGAGCGTGCCTTGCGCGGTCGCGGAGCCCTCGTCGATCGCCTCGATCTTGCCGTCGTCGCGGATCGTGCCGAGCGGTTCGAGATTGTTCGAATAGGTCAGCCCCGCACCCGTCAGCGTCGCCACCGGCAAGCCGCCGGATTTGACCGAGCCCTGGAACTGCGAGAAGCGCTGCACGGCGAGGACCGTCGGCGTGCCGGCGATCGAAGCGGCGTTCTCGCTTTCGCCTTGCGCGATCACCTGGATCGTCGCCGACACGTTGCCCGAACGCGACCAGGCGAAGGCGATCGAGCCGACCTTGTTGCCGGTCGAGACGAAATACGAGCCCGCATCCGGCAAGGCGCTCTCGCGCGTGAAGCTCGGTAATTCGTCCGGCAGGACAAGCGCGGTCGCGACCGTCGGAGTCGAGTTCGACCCGGCCGAGCCTTGGATCGCGAAGGACGCTTGCAAACCGCCGCCGCGCATTTGCACGGTCAGCGTCGTCGCCGTGCAGCCGTAAGCGGCCTTGACGATATTCGCGTCGGCCGAGGCGTTCAGATCTTCGGCCAGTGCCGCCAGCGTATCCGCGAGGGTCGCGCCGATTTGCGTTTGCCCGGCCGCCGGCGTCGCCGTGACGAAGGTCCAGACCGTGCCGCCGATCGTGATCGTCGACGCGTTCGCGGGTTGCGCCGCGAAAGTCAGGATGCCCTTCGCGCGCGGACCGCCCGAGCGGAAGCGATGCACGTACCCGCCGCCGCTCAGCGTCGCACCGGAACGCGTCGCGTTCGACGTGGCGCCGGCCGCGAGCGTGAAGCCGTTGCCACCCGCCCACGTTTTCGAGCGGATCGAAAGCGCCGTGGCGCTCGCCGTATAGGTCGCGAGCGCGATATTCGCGTCGGCCGAGGCGTTGAGCGCGGTCGCGAGCGCGGTCAGCGTCGCGGCGAGATTGGCGCCGATATTGGTTTGGTTCCCGGTCGCACCCGAAGCGACGAAAGTCCAGACCGTGCCGCCGAGCGTAATCGTGCTGCCGGCGGCGGGCTGCGCCGAGAAGGTCAGCGTGCCGGTCGCGCGCACGGGGCGCGAAACGGGATGACCGAACAGGTATTTCAGCCAATGGCCGAAACGGCGCGATTCGACGCCGACCGTGATTTGACCGTTAACGTCGATCACGCCCAAGGACGGGGGAGCCGCCTCGCGGCCCTGCCCCAGCTGATCGTCGGCGACGAGTTCCTGGGAATCCGACACGCCGTCGGACCCGAAACTCATTTCGAAAAACCCGGTCGACGCCTGGACGCCGTAGCCGCCGGTTTCTTCCGCGATCCGCAACCGCGCGTTCGCGCCCTTACCCCGTTTCGCCATGTCACATATCCTCCTGATATTCGAGGATCGCGATCGCGTCCTCGATCCGGATCGGGACCGCCCCGTCTTCGACCTCGTCGCGGACCGCGCCGCGCCGCAATTCCGCCCAATCAACCGCGCCGCCGAGCAGGCGATCCGCGATCAAATTCGTCTGGATCGCGCGCGCCAGCGCGTCGACCGCCGCCGTGCGCGCCGCGTCGTCGATGCCGGACGCATAGATTTCGATCCGCGCGGCGTGGCGATAGACCGCCGCCGGCGGGTTCAATTGTTCCTCGATCGGCTCGCCGCGATCGCCGTCGCGCAGCACGATCAAGCCGCCGGCCGGAACGTCGACGGTATCCGTCGCGTTGCGGAACTTGTTCACGCCCGCGACGCCGGGCAGCGCCGCGAACAACGCCGCGAGCGCGGTTTCGCCCGTACTCGCCATGTCAGACGCTCCGATCCCAGATCGCGACGATCGCGCCCGGCAACGCCGCGAAGCCGCCGCGCACGGTCGCTTCGAAATCGAAACGCTTCGCGAGACGGGCTTGCTTGACCATCACGAACATGACGACGGTCGCGGTGTTGCGCAGACGGATATACTCGCCGCCGTCCTTGTTGCGCCCCCGGTTGCGCGCGAACTTGCCGCTCTTCGTCGCTTTGAGCCCGTCGACGACGAGCAGCGACGGCGCGTTGCGGCGATAGACGAAGCGCAAACGGCCGAAACGCTCGTTCGGCCAATTGGACGGCGAGATGCGCTTTCCATCGGCGCCCTTTTTCGGCGCCGCCGGCGTCGGGATCGCGAGGAACGTCGCCGCGCCGTCCGCCTTCGCGCGGATCGTGGCGCCGGTCGCGAAAGCCTCGAGGACCGCCGGCGTGTTCTTGCCTTTCGCGTAAACCAAGGCGGCGGCGCCCAAGGACGGCTTGGCCGGATAGACGGCGCTTTGCCAGGCCTTCGAAAGGCGGCCGAGTTGCGCTTGCTTTGTCACGGCCTCGAGGTCCTTTTCGATCCGCCGCGCCGTATTGCGCAAAGCCGACGTGACGGCGCGCGCGCCCTTCTCGATCTCGGTCCCGATCCATTTTTGCAGATCGGCCTCGACCGAAACCTTGATCCGCATGGCGCTAGACCTTCGCGCAATCGAGCGTGAGGACGGCGCCGCTTGCATCCGGACGAACGTCGCGGACCCGATAGACGATCGACGCGACGGCGATCGTGTCCTCTTTCGCGGCACCCGGCAGCTCGGCCGCGCGCGCCAAGAAAATGCGTCGGTCCTGGCGCACGCGGGTTTCGCCGAAATCGATCGGATCGCCGAGCAGCCGGTCGAGCAAGGTCACGGCGACGCCGGCGCCGGCGCCGCCGGCCTTCCAGGTCGCCGCGACGCCGAATTCGGCCGCATCGAACATCGCGGCCAAATCTTCGGTTTGCTCGACGGGCATCGCTCAGGCCTCGGCCCCGGCCTTGCCGCGCTTGGGCTTGTCGTCCGCCGGCGTCGTGTCGACGAGTTCGGTCTTGTCGTCGACCAGCACGGCGCGACCGGCCGCGACGAGCTGCGCCGCGATCTCCTCGTCGAAATCTTCGACCGTGCCCTCGAACTTGGGAATCATTTGCCCGCGTTCCTCGCCGGGAACGAAGGTGTTCGACGTGATGCGCGCGCGCTTCGTCGCCATTGTCTGTCTCCTGTCTTGGCTGGTTTCAGGTGTTCCGCTTGCGGGGACCGCCGAACGGCGTTCGGCGAGCCCCGAAAACGGAACGGGGACCGGCGAGCCGATCCCCGTTCCGAGCGCCATCGCGTGAGCCGCCTTAGACGGTCAGCGCGTCGAGCTGCGCCGCGAAGGACTGCGCGCGACGAACCCCGACATCCGCCGTCTGATAGGCGTGGACGCGGACGACACGGTTCGCGGCCTGGGTGATGTTGTCGGTCAGCAGCTCCAAAGAGCCCCACTCGCCGATCAGCAGATCGCGCCAATTGCCGAAGAAGATCGCGGAGCAAACGCCGGTCGACGTGCCCTTGGTCAGCGTGTTCGACACTTGGTTCGTCACGCCGGCGCGATAGCCGTTCATCATGCCGAAACCCGATTCGGCGTCCATCGCGCCCGCACCTTCCCAGATATAGACGGGATAGCCGGTGATCTTCGGCGTTTGCTTCAGACGGCCGCGAACGCGGGTGTTCGACAGATACCCGACCGACTCGATCGCCGCGTTGTTCTGCGCGACTGCCGTCTCGAGATCGACGATGTTGCCCCAGGTCGGGATCGCGCCGTTCGTGCCGCCGGCGACGGAGCCGATACCGGCCGTCGCCGCGATGCCGGTCGGCTGGTTCGAAGCGCCCGTGCCGTGCAACGACGCGGAGTCAATAGCCAGGGCGATGACCGTCGCCAGGTCGAGGCGCACGAGACCTTCGACATCGAGAGAGCCTTGCAGAAGCAGCTCGCGCGTATAGTCCTGGATCGCGTGAACCGTCTTCGGTGCGAGCGTGACCTGAGAGAAAACGGCATCGCTCTCCGTCGCCGCGCCGCCTTGCGCGACCCAGTTCGCCGTCGCGGCGCCCGTCTGGCGCGGGATCGCGACGTTCCCTTGGAGCCCCGACAGCACCGTCGCGCCCATGGCGCGGACCATCATCGCGTTGCGCAGCAACGTGATGAAATCCGTCGCCAGCACGTCCGTCTGGACGAACGCGCCGCCGGCGCCGACGGTCGCGGTCGACAGGTCGCGCTGGCCGACCATCAGGCGGCCGTCCTGGATACGCAAGCCTGGGAGCGGCGCCGCCATCACCTCGTAAGGCAGATGAAGACCGCCCTGCGAACGAATGCCCTGCTTCGTCAGCTTCTCGGTCAAAGCGCGGCTGGCCTCGAATTCGAACGCCGCCAGTTCCGGCTTGCCGACGGACGCGGCATAGAGAAAGGCGCCGAGCCGGAACTGATTCGCCTCGCGATTCGAGAGGCCGATCGCGCCGGCGTCGGGATAGAGCATCTTCGCCGCGCCGCGCTTCTCGATCGCGGCGAGGACGAGGCCGCGGAATTCCTCGATCGAGGTGCCGTCCGCGATCGCCTTGTCGACCGTATCCTTCTCGATCGTGTGACGGCCGCCGAGATACTGAATGTCCGCGATACGCTTGCGTTCGCCCGCGAGCAGCGCGGCGCGATCCGGAGCAGCCGGCGCCGGGGTCGGGGCCGGAGTGGGCGTGGCATTTTCCATGGTCGGTTCCTTTTGACGGCCGGCCTTTACCGGCACGGGTTTGGGTTCGCTTTCGCCGTCGGCCGAGCGCCCGACGCCGACCGTGCGGTCGGCCGGGATCGACACGAAGCTGAGTTCGAGCGGCGTCCATTTCGTCGCGCGGTAGGTCGCGAGATCGTCCCCTTCCTTGACGAGGAGGAGTTCGTGAATCTCGTAGCCGACCGAGATGTTCGTCCGGATGCCGTCCATAACGTCGTTGAAGATTTCTTCGGCGCGCGCGCTCTTCCCGAAACGCACGACCGCCCGGCCCGCCCGGTCGGCATCCAAAGAAGCCTCGACGACGACACCGACCTGATCGGTCGGATCGTGATCGACCAGCGCGGGCGCGCGACCGGACTTCATCCAATCCAGATCGCACTCGCCCGACTTGTGGCCGAGAATCTCGGTCCCCCACCAGCGCATAACCGGCTCTTCCGAGCTGAAAGCGAGGGGAACGGTGCGCGCGTCCTTGTCGATCTCGCTGCGCACGAACGTCGCCGACCGGAATTGCCGGCCGAGCTTCAAATTTTCAGGCATCGGTCTGATCCTTTCCGTCGGCGGCAGGCTCGGGCGCCGCGCCCGTTGCTTGCGCGGGCTTCGGCTCGCGCCAGATGCCCGCCTTTTCCATCGCGGCTTTCTCTTCCGCGAGTTGCGTGATCACGTCCTTGAAGACGAGGCCGCGCTGCGCGCACACGCGCGAGCGCGTGTTGACGCCCAAGGCGATCTCGCGCTCGGCCGTTTCGATATCCGCTTTCGGATCGACCCAGCCCCAGCCGCGCGCGACGAAATCCGCGCAGTCGAACTTTTCGAACTTGGCGGCGGGCAGATTGCCGATCGCGCCGGCAAGCAAGGCCATTTCCAGCCAGGCCGAATGCACCGGATAGCAAATGCGGCTCGCGACCAAGTCTTGAACCGTCTTCCATTCGTCGCGGTCCTGGACCGTGCCGGAGCGCATCGACGAGTAGTTGACGCCTTCGAGATCGTTCGCCAGCGCGTTGTAGGAGACGCCGGCGCCGGCGGAAAAGCCGCGCAGCATCGCCTTGACGAAGAACGGGAAGGCTTGCGTCGGATGTTCGGGCGAGAATTCCTCGACGCTCACGCCCGGCGGCAATCGCTCGAACGTGCCCGGCTCCGCCTCTGTGATCAGATCGCCCTCGGACGTTTGATCGTCGCCCTCGATCTCTTCCGCCTCGCCGTTCTCGGAAACGTAGAAGCCCATCTTCGCGGCGGCCGTGCGCGCGGCGACGACCTCGGCCTCTTCGTAACCGCCGAGCATCGACAGCCGGCGCAAACCGGCATGCATCCAGGGCACGCCGCGCGCCGCCGGCGAAACCGCATCCAGCTCTTCCGGGACGAACATATGCATGATGTCCTCGGCCGGAATGCGCTCGTACTTGCGGCCGAACATCGAGACATAGTCGTCATACGGATGTTTCGTGAGAACGTGATACGCGACGACGCGCCCCCAGGAATCGCGCTCGACCGACATCCGGATTTCATGATCGCGCGGCAGGCGGTACGTGCCGCCGCCGATACCGCCGCCGAGCGGCACGTTCAAAGTCTCGTCGAAAAGATCGGGGCTGAGGACTTGGACCGCGTAGCGCGAAGAATTGCCGCGCCAGCCGCGCACATGGCGCAGGAACGCCTCGCCGTCGACGACCATCGTGCGGGTAAGCAGACGCTCGAGATCGGCGCGCGACAAGCCGCCGTCGACCGTGCAAACGCCCTTCGCCGACCAATTTGCGTAAGCCGCTTCGATCTGATCGTTCGCGTCCTTGTCCGGCTCGCCGTTCGGTTGCTTGACCCGCATTTGCAGGCCGAAACCGTCGGGACCGACGACGTTGTTCCGGACGAGCCGCAGGAAACTTTTCGCGTAATCGTTATTCTGCGCGATATGCCGCGAGCGCGCGCGCATGACGCGCAGCGACGGCCGCAGATCGGCGGAGCCCGAACGAATACCCGACGGCACGTCCGCCATAAGCCGGTCTTGCGAAGCGGCCGTGTAGAGACGTTTCGCGCGCGGCGCCGGAACGGCGCGCGGCTTCGCCGGCGCGGGCGACGGAGCCTCGCGCTTCGAGAAAGGCCAGAACCGCATGCGTTATCGCGCCCCCGAAAAGCGGACCAGAATGCGCCGGCGCGGCGACAAGCCTTGCGCCACACGCGCGGCCGCGTCCTCGCGCGCGATCTCGGCCTTGTAGAGACTGCGCAGTTTCAATAGATCGGCGATCGGCGTGCGCTTCAGCGACCGCCCGTCGATCTCGTAACTTTCCTGATCCAGGCTCGCGCGCTTTTCGATCACCGCCTCGATCGCGTCGAGAACCTTGCGCGCATGACTGCGGCGATCGGCGGCACCGGCGGCGGCCAAGTTGGGCGCGACGGTGATCGTGCCGCGATAGATCTGATAGCGCTCGCCCGCCTTGGCGACGTAACCCGCAATATCGTAGCGCCCGGCAGTCCAGCCCGCCGTGGTGGAAACCGCGATATTGACATCGAACGCGCGCCCCGACGCGGCGGCGACGAATGTGATCGCGCCGGCCGCGCTGCGCGCTTCATAGGTCAGCGACCAGCCCTGATCGGCCGGGTAGCTATCGCCCAAATCCTCGCGGCGGAATCGCAGCGTATCGCCGGCGACGATCAAGGCCGGTTCGGAAAGCGGGATCGTCGGCATCGCTTATCCCCGGAACCGCGAAACGAAACCGCCGCCGCGTCGCGGCAACATCCAAGGTTTGAGCTTGCGCGCGGGCTTGACCGGCGCCGGGCTTGCGGACGGCGCTTCGATCTCCGGCGAGTCCGGCCGAACGGCGTTCGGCGCCTCGGAAGGCGCCGGCGCCGCGAGCGCGCGTGCATAAGCGGGCGGATTGTCCCAATTGATCCGGAAGCCGCCGATCTGAATGAAGGCCGCGATATTGTAGACGAGCAAGTCCCAGGACTCGTTTCGCGCGCGCAGCTTCTCCCAGGTACCGCCCGCGTTCCGGCCCTCGGCCGTGACCTCGTCGAACCAGCGATCCGGAATATCCGTCGGGATATGCAGATAGCGCGGCCCCGGCGATTTCTCGCCGAGCCGCGCCGCCGCCATATCCTTCAGGGCGTTGACGTTGAGCGTGTGGAGACGGATGCCCTTTTTCAGACGCTTGCCGCGCAGATCGGTTTCGATCATCGAAACCGACACGAGCGGCGCCGCGCGATTGAGCAAGGTCCGATCGCCGCGCCCCTTGATCAGCATCAAACGCTTATGGACCGCACGCTTGCGCGCGCGCAGCATGAACTCGTAAGCCTGCCCCGTGACGCCGGCGCCGCCGCCGGAATCGAGCGCCACTTTGAGCGGACGCATCACGGCGCCGTTCGCCCCTTCGACCGGGTATTCCTTCGCGAGGACCTGATCGAACAGCAGGTTCCAATCCTCGGGACGATGCGCCGGGTCGAGCAGACGTTCCTGACCGTTCTCGTCGACAGATTTGAAGATCTGAAAGAGATCGACGACGGCCGCCTCGCCGCCCCGCCCCCAGCCGATCGTCTTCACGTCGAAACGGTTACCTTGAACGTCGACCGCGCAAGTCAGCAGCGCGACCCACGCCGGCACGATACCGAGCGACAATCCGGAAGCGCGGGCGCGCAGATCGTCCGGATCGATCGAGGCCGCGACCGATGCGGCGGATTTATAGGTCACGCCGAGCGTGGTTTGATGGAAGGTCTTCAGCTTCGTTTCGTCCTGCGTGCGCTCGAACTCGCGGCGCGCCGTGACCAGCTCGGCCGCGATCTCGCCCCAGCGTTTCGTGTTCACGAAGAGACCATGAAACCAATAGGACGCGATCCGGTTGCGCGGACGCGCGCCGGCGATCCGGCCCTCGCGGTCGATCGTTTGCCCTTTCGCGAGCCAGACGCCCGACTTGTTCAGTTCGAACTTGAAGCGCTCTTCGATCAGCGAGCCGCAATGCGGACACGCGAGACGCGCGCCGGCGCGCGCGGTTTCCGCGTCGGCGCCCTGCGGAATGTAGAGATGATCGAGCGTCGGCTTACGGTTGGCGTCGAACCCCGGCGCGAAATGCTCGCCGCATTCGGGGCAGCGCCAATGGAAGAGGTTGCACTCGCCGGCATCGTAGAGGGGAACGATACCCGTATAGTCCTCGCGCTTGGGCGAGGACGCGACGACGGTCACGGCGTTTTTGCCGAACGTCTCGTTACGTTTCCGACCGAGCATGACCGGATCGCCCTCGCCGCCGATGTCGTCGGCCATCGAATCGCGCTCGTCGATCAGCACCGTCGGCACGGGACGCGAGGAGAGCTGACCCGTGACCGGCCAAGCGACCGAAACCATCATGCCGTTGCGGAACGTCTTCGTCAGACGCTTGTCGTCCGATCGGTCCGGGCCGATCTCGGCGCCGAGATCGGGCGAGATATCGAGCATCTTGTTCTCGATACGCCGCTCGGCGAAATCGAGCGCCAGGCCTTGCGTCGGCTGGAAGACGAGCGCGTCGCCGGGCCGGTACTTGATCCCGTGCGCGATGATGTTCAAGAATCCTTCCGACTTGCCGAACTGGGTCGGCCCGACCCAGACCGACATATCGACATCGCGCGCGACCGCCCGGTTCATCGGCTCGACCATGTAGGGCGCCATGTCGTTCCGCCACGGGCCGGTATAGGCGCCGGGGTTCGACAACCGACGATGACGCTCCGCCGCTTCGCTGACCGTGATCCGCGCGGGCGGACGCATCGCTGCCGCGATCGCGCGGGGCAGTTCGGCCGCCGAACGGAAATCCGGCAAGGGGTCTTCACGATGCTTGAGCAACGGGATTTCCTTGGATCAGTTCGCCAAGCGCGGCGGCGGTATCGTCGAGATAGTCGTCGATCAGATCGAGCATGCGCTCGACCTGCGGCTCCGTAAGACCGAGTTCGCCGGCGATCTGATCCGGCATCGTACGAATGCGGTCGCGCAGAACGCCGAACGCTTCCGTAACCTTTAGCTTCGCCTCGTCCGCCGGCATAAGCTCGCGGCGCAGCTGCGCGAGTTTCGTCCGGCTAACCTCGGCCGCGAGCGCCGAGGCTTGCTCGGACTTTGAAAGCCCGCCCTCGCCGTCGGCCTTCGCAAGCGACTTGTCGCCGAGCAGTTCGAGGCGGAGCTGCGAATCCCGCTCCGCCTGTTCCGCCTCGATGCGCGCGCGCTCGCCGTCGCGGGTTTTCTTCCAGTTCGAGACCGCGACGAGATCGAGCTTGTACGCGACGCCGTTGCCGCCCCGCTCGACGACGGGGCAGCCGTCCTGAATCCAGGCACGCACCGTCGGAACCGAGACATCGAAGAAACGCGCGGTTTCCTCGAGGCCGCGATAGTTCGCGGGATCGCTCAACGGCAAGCCCCTCAAAAAAAGAAACAACAACGCCAAGGGTCGCGATTTTTCGACCAGCGTAAAAATCGGCGCGTTAGCCGCCCGCTTACGTCGAAAACGGGGGAAGGACCCATGCCCCCTCGCCGAACGCCGTTCGGCGGCCCGAAACGACAGCGCCCGCCACGGCAGGGACCGGGCGGGCGCAGGGAATCGAGTATGGCGAGGAATATGCCTGATTTTCGAAAAGGGCGAAAGCCTGTCGTCTAGCCCTTAGCGTTAAGCCGTGCCGCTATGGTGATCAGGCCCAAGCGGTAGGTCTTGCGCATCGTCGGCTCGGACTGATCGGCGAAGGCCCTGATCTGTAGCCAGCCCACGCCAGCGACGCGCGCCATCACGATCCGCCGTTGCAGCTGATCCTCGATCAGCAGCAGCCAGCCCAGCGCCTCGACCATCTCGTCATACTCGTGTTTCTGCGGCGGCGCAGGACGCACGCGCGTATGCAGATCGAGCTGATCGATTAGCCCGAGTTCGCGGACATACTCGGGCCACGCGGCCCGCAAGCCCGCAGGGCGGTCGCGCGATCCGAGCGGGCAACGGCGCAGCGCTGCGAATGCGCGCTCTAGCCGAACCTCGACATCGCTGATCGAGAGCTTCGCCGAGCTTCGATCTGGCGAAGATGCCCCGGTTACGCTGGTTACAGCGCCGGTTACAGGAGTTCGGCTCGCAAAGCCCTTCATATCTCTATCTCCTCTCATTCTCTGTAACCTCGTAACCCTGTAACCACTGTCTCTGGCTTGCTCACACGCGCGCGCGTGCGCGAGCGTGCCTCACGCGCGACCCCGGTTACGGGGTTACGCGGTTACGGCTTTGACGAAGCCGTTGTTTCGCCAGACTTACTTTCGTAACTGCCCTCGTAACCGTCGCGCGGATCGCCGGTTACGTTCGGGGGCGCGGGGGTCGGATCGTCGTCGTCTTGCACGATGTCTTCGCTCAGACCCCACGCCTTGCCCGACACGATGTCGGCGAGCGGCAACCACATGCCCTTGCGCACGAGCCCGCCGACGCGCACGCCGCGTTTCGGATTTTGCTTGGCGCCCGGCACGCGCCGGAGCGCCTGGTTCCAGACGCCGCGCTCCCAGCGCGTGCCCTTGAACACCGCATCGAGCCCGTCGAAAGTATGCGCGACGACGAGCCAGGGTCCGGGGGCGGGCTGCGCTTTGAGCCCCGCCGCCTCGAGCTGCGCATGCGTCAGCAGATCGCGCTCGACGCGCAAGCCATAGGTCCCGAGCGTTTCCTGATTGGCGAAGCGCTCGCCCTCGCCGACGTTCTTCCCGAGGCCGACATGCCGCGCCAGCCAGCCCAGCGTGCGCCGCGATCCGCCGGAATGCGTGTCGGCGACGAAAGACAGCAAGCGCGAGACGCAAGACTGGCTTTCGCTCTCGGACTCGTCGCGCTCGACGAAGGTGTCGAGATCGAGCGCTTTCACGAACCCGTCGATCCAATCCTGATCGTAGGGATCGGCATCGAGAACGAGATGCGCGAGCGCCAGCATCGTGCCGAACTGGTCGGCGACGCGCGCTTTCTTGTCGAGCTTGGCGATCGCCAACTCGTATTTCTTCCGGACCTCGTCGATTCGGGGCCACAGCCCGATCACGCGCCGATGCAGCGCGTTGCTGATTCCCGCGAGCCAGGCCGTGCCGCGCACGATGCGCGTTTTCTTTTCGCCCGTCGGATCGGCGCTCAGCGGTTGAAGATCGAAGATCGTGATGCGCGAAAGGTCCTGCGGTTTCATCGGCGGATGCAGGATCGACGAGAAATAGAAGCACCCGCGCAATTCGTATTCTTGCGCTTCGCCGCCGGCCGAGCCGCGCCCCGTCGCCGCCTGATCGGCCGACGACGCGAGACGCGCCGTCTCGATAACGTCGTCGGCGCGCCGCCCCACGTCTTTGTTCTCGATCTCGTCGACCAGCACCGGCCTCGCGGCCCCGCGCATCGATTGGCGGATAAAGGCGGCCGACGGATCGGCCGATCGCTTCGCGCGCAAGCCATAGCCCGCGCGCAGCACGGCCTCGAACGCCGTCTTGCCGTCGCCGGCGTCGCCGGTCACGTAGATATGCGGGTTCCAGTAGAGCGCGCCGGACAGATAGCCCGCGCAAAGCCAGCCGAGCAGCAAGCGCGGCGCCTCGGAAGGGGCCCGCCAATTCCACAATCCCAGCAGCTCGTGAACCAGCGCCGCGTCTTCCTTCGTCGCCGGCGCCTCGGCCGGGCGCGGCTCGGCCTCGCGCGCGCAATAGATCTTCCCGTCGATCTCGCAGCCCGGCGCGAAGCGCGTTTCGCCGCCGCCATCGGCCGCGATGCGCCGTACCTCGTCGCCGAGATGCAAGATCAAATCGCCGTTCGCAGCGCGCCACGATCCGGTCGCGCGCAAACGCGCGTAAGGATTCTTGATCCCGGACTTCGCGCATTCCCGCATGAAGTAATCGCGCGCGCTATTGACGCGGAAGCCGGGCGCAACCTTGCCCGCCGCCTCGGCCTCGCGGATATCGTCGTTCGATTTCTTCCCCCAATCGGGAAAGGCCTGGCGCAGCCAGAACGTATCGCCGTCGAATAGCGCCGCGAGATTCGCTTGCGCCAGATCGCGCGCTTTGAACGACAGGATTTCTCCGGCCGCGGTCAGGAAATGATAGATGCCTTCGGCCCGGCCCAAAGGCCGCACCGGGCAATCGGGTGGCACCGTCTCCCCGGCCTTTTCCTTGGGCGGCGGTGCGTCGTCGCGCTTATGGCCCGTCGGCGGCGCCTCGGCCGGGCGCGCATCGGTCGCGTCGATCGGCGGCGGCGCGCCCTCGCTGATCGGCGGTGCCGCGTTCGGCTTGGGCTTGCGAGACTTTTTCGGCTTGGCCGGTTTGGCGTCGGAATCTTGGACCGGCGCCGCCTCTGGCGCCGGCGCGACGCGCGCCGGCAACGACGGCAAGGGCAGCGACGCGAGCGCGTCCTTCGCGTCGAGCGCCGTATCCGGATTGCCGTTCGTGTCGTCGCTCATACAGCCTCCAACGCCCTTGCTAACTCTTCGCGCGAGACGCGCGGCCGTCCTTCGTCGTCGACCAGCCCCGCGCGCCACAAAACCAGCAAGTCCGAATAATCTTCGCCGACGGGTGGCCGCAGAATGCCGGTCACGCGCGCGTCGATTGTCTTGCGCGCTTGCGCCGCCTCGAACGACACGCCGCCTTTGTCGCGCAGCGCGCCGGTGTACGGATCGAGGCGCGGCCGGTTGTTGTCGACGAACAGCTTCAACGACATCGCTTCCGCGCCGATCAGGCAGGTCTTGAAATTCTGCGCGTACATGATCGGCCAGCACGGCACGCCGTAGAGCTGCGTCACCGCCAGCGACTTTTCGAAACCTTCGGCCAAGCCCAGAGCGCCGTCCGCCGGCAGGGGCATCGCGCGGCATGCGCCATGCTGCCAGAACCCCGTCGTGATCTTCGCGTTCTTCAGCCCACGCGGGCGCCAGATACGTTGTGTGGCGCCGCGCCCTTCGCGCGCACCGCCATAGATTTTGACGAACGCCGGCGGGGCGGGTTGCGGGTTCGGATCGAGGAAGATCGCTTGCATCGCGACCGTCGTTCGCATCACCCCGCCTTCCATCTTCGTCACGATGACGATCAGCGCGGGGCGGCGCTTGCCTTTCGGGTCCTCAGGGTGCCGCGCATCGGGCACGAAGCCGCAAGCGCCCTTGCTCAGCATCGGCGCCAGCCTCGCCATGTCCAGACCGCGATCCTCGAGATATTGCCAGGCCAGGGTGTCGGGCGTGATCGGCACCATGCGCGCGATCGTCGCGGAGAGTTCCAGGGCCGCCTCTTCGCGTCGCTTCGCCTCGTCCTCGGCCGCGCGTTGTTCTTCGACCTCGCGGCGACGCTGCAATTCGGCGCGACGTTCCGGCGTGAAGGATGCAAGGCCGCCGTGATCGCGTTCCAGCGATCGCAGCGCCGTCATGAAATCGACCTTGTCGCGCTTCATGACGAAATCGATCGCGTTGCCCGAACCGCAAGCCCCGCCATAGCAGCGCCAGACGCGCACGCCCGCGACGTTCCGCGCCGTCGCGAAACCGCCGGCCCCGCAGAGCGGGCACGCGACGCGCTCCGAGTCCTTGTTGGTCTTGAAATTCGCGCGCGAATTTTTCAGCAGCGCGCGCAGATCGACGCGGCGCAGCACATGCGCCTTGCGTTCCATGATCGACGGGCCGAGATCGCGGTTTGTCGTCATGCCGCCTCCCGTTGAGGGAAAACGGGACCTCTGCTACGCTGATCTCCATGCAAGAAAAGCCACTCAGAACCTTCGGCGATGCCGTGATCGAACTCGCAGCGATTGTCATACCGGCTACCGTAGCGATCGCAATCGGAGTGACTATCGTTGTTGCCGGAGGGAACCTGACAAATAGCTACTTCGATGCAATTCGCTTCCAGCCTGATTCCTTGAAATTGGCGGACATACTCGCCTTCATCGGGAACATCGCTGGAGGTGTACTTGGCGCAGGAGGTGCATATCTGGTCTTCCGACACGAGCGGCGTCGCGAAGACGCTGAGCGTCAAAGGGAACTCGACGAGTTGTCGCAAGCAGCTATTGGGGGACAGCCGTTTTCTTTTTTCTCGGCCATACCAGGCTTGGTAAAGCCCACTTTTGATTCCTATTGTCCTGGCAACCCAATCCAGATTGCCGCCGTCGTTATAAGTTTTTTCGGTCGACCAATTGCGGCCGATCCCGACGTGAGTGCAGAGTTCAAGCGCCGTATTAATCTTCAAGCGCGCGTCGTTGAGTTGATCGAGGCAGATCGCGTGGCCGCCGTCGAACTCGCAAGGATCATTCAGAAAGGCAGAGCCCAGGGGGATGCTCTTCTTTTGGAAGAGCCAGACCTGGGCGACAAAGTCGCCGAGGTTCAAATTATCGAGCACCTGGGATTTATGTTTTCGGGAATCGGACAGCTCGCGAGGAGCTGTCGCTGGCATCGCAGGCACCAGGAGATTTCTAGGGCGGCGTTCGACGTTGCGAAGCGAATGGAATCTTTGCGCCGTGAGCTTGATCCCAACGAGCATATCGGAGTTGCGCACTAAGGGTTTTTCAGCGGCGCTGACACCTCGTCTCCTCACCCGAACCTCCCGACCTGATTGCCCCAGCTCGTCCAGCCTTCGCGGCGCGAGCGGGAGAAGAGTTCGAGATACGGGCCGGGATAGAGCGCTTCGATCCCCGCGTATTGATCGTCGGGCTTGCGGCTATGTTCGCGGCGCGGGCTGAAAATCAGATCGCGCACGCTGGCGGAAAGCCGCTGCGGATTGCCGCGCGTCGCCAACAGGCACGGCTCCGGATTCTTGCGCGTTCCGTAGCCCCCGCCGAACGCGAACTTGCCCGTGCGCGGATCGTACTTGATCCAATCGAAGCCGAGGCCCTTGTACGTGAAGCGCCACGCCTCGATCAGTTTCAAGGCGCTCGGCATCTTGGGCCACGTCGCCCATAGGAACAGCGCGCAATTGCGTTCCGCGACGCTGGCGATATCGAGCGTCATCAGATCGGCGTCGGGCACGCAAGGATAGTGGCGCTGCGGCGACTTGCCCTCGCCCGCCTTTGTCCGCACGCGGAACAACCAGGGCGGATCGGCGAGGATCACCGCGAAGCGCCTGTTCGGCAAAGGCGGGAAGCGCGTCACGCCGAATCCTCGCCGGGCATCGATTTTTCGGCGAAGGAGAAACCCGGCGCGCGATTGATCCGCCCGCCCGCCCCGCCCGGCTTGGCGGCTTGGCGCGCGGTGTTCGATCGCGTCGACGCGGCGCGATCCTTTTCCTGTTCGATCTGCGCGACGATCGCGCGCGCCGTCGCCGCATGGACCGGGAACCCGGCGGCGTCGAACTGGTCGACCGCGTTGAGCAAGCGCCCGACATCCGGGAATGGGACCAGATCGATCCGGTAATTCGCCGCCCGGTAATTGTCCCAGGCCTGATCCCAATCCAGCCGAACTGTGCGCAGCAGCGTTTCGATCTTCGAAAGCCCCGCCCCCCGCGCTTGGCGGATCAGCCCGTCGATCCGGATATGCGCGCCGACGCTCATCGCCCGCCCCCTTTCGCAAATTCGCGGCGCGGCGGCAGGCGCAAGCGCCGGCGCAGCGCCGACACGTAACCGACATCGCGCAGATCGAAGCGATCGGCGATGTCGCGGCATTGCTCGCCGTCGCGCCACGCGAGAATGAAATCGACGAGGCGGACCTTGCGCTGGAACCGGCGGTTCAATCGCGCAAACGCCAGATCGTCCAAGCGCGCGTAAGCGTTTGCCGCGTCGCGACGTTGCACCTGTGTTTCGCGGAAAACGGTCTCGCTCATGGCGCGACCGGCGCGGCCGAGGCCGGCCCGTTGTGCAAGCACTTGGCGGCG
Source organism: Tagaea sp. (assembly GCA_023653245.1). Next base: position 10,523 of record JAMNXK010000002.1, on the reverse strand, counting down.
CGCACGGCGAACAGCGCGAGCGGCATCCCGCCCATGGGCGAGAAGGGCTTAAGCCCCTCGTCCATCTCGTCGAGTTTCTTGCCCAGGCGCAGCAGCCAGGAAATCAGCGTGCCCGTTTCCTCGCAGCGCGCGTGCAATTCGGAACCGTGGCGCGCGGCCGAGCGCGCGGGTTTGAGATACACCGCGCACGGCACGTTGCCGGTCGCGTCGGTCCAGACCAGCGTGACGTGAATTTTCAAACGCGGATGCACGTCGCGGCCCTTAGGTTCCCACAGGAACGCCTCGGACACGCTCGGCCGACGGCCGTCATCGGGCAGCGCTTGCGCGGTCATTCCGTCTCCCCCTGGCGAAAAAGACACCCCGCCGGGTTAACGGCCGGCGGGGTGAGTTGGGGAGAAACGCCGGGCAACCCGCCCGGTTGCGCCGCCGGACGCTCGATGTCCGGCGACACGGGAGTCCCGTCATGGCTGGCGACGGGATGCTGACGGGCGCTCGCTTTCGCGCGCGCGGCGATGTCGTACCAATCCTGCGAAAGAAACACGCGCCCGGTCATGCGCGCCCCGCGTCGTCGCGATGCGCGTCGAGATCGCGCGCCAGGGCCGAGAGCTTTTCGACCGCGTCGGCGATTTCCTTTTGCAGCGCCGTGCGCTCGGCATGCGTCAAGCGGCCGTCGCGCAGCGCGGTCGACAGCAAGGTCGACACGTCGCCGATCTCGCTGGTCACGTCGAGGAACCGCGTCGCGGGCGCGACCGGGTCATGCGCGATCGACGCCGTCATGGCGCGCAAGCGCGTTTCGTAGACCCGCAGGAACGGCGCACTCTCGCCCGTCGCCGCAACAAAGGCGGCGTCGAGCGCCAACGCTTGCGTCAATTTCGGCTCGTCGTCGAGATCGGGATCGGCGAAGCGGCGGATCAGCGCGTCGGATTTTCCGATCGCGGCGGCGGCCCCGAGTCCCAGCGCGCCCATGATCTTGGTGGCGGCACCGGCCCAGCTGATCGGGTGGCGCGGTTTGACGACGGTCATGCGCGGCTCCGCTCGAAAAGCGACGCGGCGCTATAGTCGCGCGCGGCCGCAAACGCGCGCAGACTGCGCGCATGGATCAGATCGAATTTCCCGAAGGCGCCTGGCTTACGCATTGGCCGGCACCGCCGAAAGACCGCCCGCTGGCGCGCCGCGCTTCGCCGCCGCGAAACGCGCGAGACGTTCCAGCGTCACGCCGCGAACCCCATGCGTCCGGGCCAGTGCGACCAGCCCGAGCCAATATTCCGACGGCACGAAATCCCGGCTCGCCCATTGGGCGACCCGCGATTCCCGGACCCCCAAACCGGCCGCGACCGTCGGATAGGACGGGGCCGGGAAGGACTGAAGGACGGCGCGGTACGAATCGGTCATGACACATGGCTACGCCACGTCATGACAATATGTCAAGACAACGAACTAGGGCAAAATGACCTAGTGTCCGGACATGGCTAACACGGACCAGATTCCCTTTAAGCCCTTGAGCGAATTGATCGCCGAGGGGAACGCCGAACGCCCGCTCGGCCCGGCCGAGCGTTTGCGCACGGTCATCAAGGCGCGCGGTTTCCCGAGTGTCGCCGAGTTCGCGCGCGCGATCGGAATCAACGACAATCGCATTCTTCAACAGTTGAAGCGCAATTCGCTTTCGAAGAACGACGCGCCGCGCTACGCGGAATTCCTGCGCGTCAATCTGCCCTGGCTGCTCGAAGGGCGCGGCATGATTGAGCCGCCGGACATGACGCTTGATCCCGCGACGGGCAGCGGCGGGTTCGTACATCACGCGATCACGGCGGCGTATGAACTCAATCGCGGTCGAGCGAATCCGGACGACCGTCGCGGCGATCTCGTCGCCGGATCGCCGCCATATAATCCGCCCTACCCGCGCCCCGTGGCGCCTGCCGCGCTGGTCGGCGAACGCGACCTTCCCGTTTACGGCGCCGCGATGGGCGGCGAAGGTGCCTTACAGGTCGATCCCAATCCGATCGAATGGGTCAAACGCCCCGCCCCGCTGATGGGCGTCGCCAAGGCTTTCGCGGTCTATGTCGTCGGCGACAGCATGAGCCCGGCTTACGAGCAGGGAGACATGATCCTCGTCCATCCCAGCCGGCCGATCGAACGCGGCCTCGACGCGCTCCTCGTCAACGTGCCCGAGACGGGCGAATGGCGCGCGATCGTCAAGCGGGTGGAAGGCTGGACGGAAAAGGTCTGGCGCCTCGCGCAGTTCAATCCGAAACGCTCGTTCGACGTGCCACGCGCCGACTATCCGCAAGCCTTCAAGATCGTCGGGAAATACAATCGCCGCTAGGGCCGATTCGGCCGGGAGAAAGGCATGCAAGGGAAACCGCTCGTCGCCGGCTGCATATCGATCATAGGATGGATCGGCCTGGTCGGCGCGGTCCTGCTCGCCTTCTCCGCCTGGAACAATCCGCCGCGCGGCTTGCCCGGCTGGGCCGCTGCCCTCGCGCATCTCGATCAGATCCTCGTGGCACTGCTCGTGATCGGCGCGGGCGAAGCGCTCGCCTATCTCGCCGACATCGCCGCCGAAACCGAACGCGCGCGACGCGACGCCGAAAAACACGCGGCGCAAATCGCCGAGTTGCTGCGCGCGCAAGCCGCGACACCGCCGGCGCTGCCCGGCACACCGGCGCAAGAGCAATCCCCCGACGCGATCCCGCGCGACCTTCTCGATCGCGCCGACTACAACGGTTGGAGTGTTTGGTTCGCCGGCGAAGGCCGCTGGCGCGTCGCGCGCGGCGAGGACCGCCGCGACATCGAAAGCCGCGAAGCGCTCGAAAGCTTCCTGGCGGGGTTGCCCGCCCGGAAATGACCTCGCCGAACGCCGTTCGGCGGCGCGCTCTAAGGGGTGTTCAGCTTGTTGACCACGCTCAAGAGCTGAGAAAGTTTGCCGTCGAAAATGAAGGACGCGATCGCGCCCAGGACAATGGCGACGCCAACGATCACCGTGACAGCGGTGTTGACCGCAACCACATACTTCTCGAACCGGCCAATCTTTACCCCTTGGCTCTCGATCGTCTTTTTCATCTCGCCCACGGCCTCGGAAATCTTGCCGATCTCGTGTATGACGAAACGAATGTCGGTTGTCGCGTGTAGGTCGCGCGGCGTGGCCGACGGCATTTCGGGCGTGGAATCGGGACCACGGTCGCGGCTTCTAGCCACCCGATGCCCCCTGCTTGACGGCGATCCACTCCCAAATATCGCGCGGCGCGCGGCCGAAATAGTCCTCGACCCGAACGATTACGGCATTTGACGTGGCCCCATCCGTGACCCCGAGCTTGTCCGAAAGCTCTTTAGCCGTTCCGTCGAAACGGACCAGCCACGCCGGCGCACCGGGGATCGGATAATTCGCTTTCGGCGCGACATCGACAACGGCGTCCTTGAGAGGGCGCCCTTTGTCGCTCTGATAGCCAATAACGGCAAAGATGCCCATGGCCTGGTCAGGCGCGTTTTGTGTTGATGGACATGGCGTGGTTATAGCCGTCGGCGCGCGGCAAAATAAAGACGTTTCTGAGGAAACATCGCGAATTAACCTTACGCCATCAAGGGCTTGTCGCGCGGGAGAGCCAAAAGTCACAACCTACGGAATGCGTTAGGAGAGATTCGCGGTATGTACTCAGCCCAAGGCAAAGCGAGGTGCGGGACGGTCCGAGGGTAGAGGGCAGGTCGCGAACGCCGTTCGCATCACCAGGCCGAACGCCGTTCGGCGGGACGGTTTTTGGTATCATTACGTCACGTCTTGACAAAATGTCATGACATGAATTAGTCATTCTGTCAGGTCAACCCGAGCCGGGAGTCCTGACGGAATGTACCCTTCCCATGACAACGCCGAACGTCCCCCGCATCCGCGCGCCGTCGAACTGGCGGGCGTGATCGCGGACCTCGCCGTCCAAAACGGCGGGCGCGCCACGCGCGACCAATTGCTCGATGCCGGGTTCCGCCCGCGCGAGATCGACGCCTATCTCGACGACGCCCGTGCGCTCGCCGCCCGGATGCGCCGCGAGAAGGCGCCGCCCTACGGCGCCGCCCTCGGCCCGATCCCCAAGCTCGGCCGCAACCGGCGCCGCGAGATCGCCCGCGACCGCCGCGACGCGATTCGCGCGGAAGGCGGCGCGCGATGACCGAGCCCGTGATCTTCCGCGAAGCGGATCGCGTTCGTATCCGCCGCACCGCGCGCACCGGCACGATCAAGCGCCTGTTCGACGGGCGCGATGCCGCCGGCGAGCTGACCGGCTTCGCGATGATCGTCGACGACGATCATTGCCCCGACGCGCGGCCCGTCGCCGATCTCGAACACGTCGCGCCGAGAGCCGGATGATGTTCGGGGCGCGCCGTCATAGCCGTAAGCCGGCACTCGTCTCCCCGCGCGACGACGTTCCCCTCGCCGTCGTCCTCACCTTCGATCCGAACGCGATCGACCCCGCCACGCGCACGCAACGCCTCGGCGTCGTGATCGAGGACGGCGAAACCCGCGAACCGCTCGGCGCGCGGTCCTTGCGCGACGCCGCCGACTGGCTGCGCCGCCACGGCTTCCGCTTCGCCGGCCGCGCCGGCGTCTGGACCCGCCACTAACCGCGACCGCCGAACGCCGTTCGGCGAACCCCTTCCCCGCTTCCGAACCCCGAAAGGAAATCACCATGCCCGATGGCACCGCCGCCCCCGCCGCCAGCGTCAAGCAATTGACCTTCGCGCAGATCGAGCGCTCGACGCTCAATCCCCGCAAGCGTTTCGACGACGAGGCGATCGGCCGTCTCGCCGACAGCATCGACCAGCTCGGCCTCTTGCAGAACATGACCGTGCGCCCGCACCCGAAAGCGGCGGGCAAGTTCGAGCTGATCGCCGGCGAGCAGCGGCATCGCGCGATCGAGAAGCTGATCGCGTCCAAGCGCAAACCGGCCGAGGCGACATGGCCCGTCTCCGTCGTCGAGATCGATGACAAGACCGCATTGACCGTCGCTTTGACCGAGAACGTCGCGCGCAGCGAATTGACGCCCTGGGAAGAGGCCGACGCGTTCAAGCGCCTCGTCGACATGAAAATGCTTCCGCGCGAGATCGGCGCGCGGATCGGCAAGACCGAGCGCTTCGTTCAATTGCGCTTGCGCCTGCTCGACAAGCTCGCCCCCAAGGCGTTCGAGGCGTTGAAGGCCGGCAAGATCAGCCTCGAACACGCGCGCGAATTGTTGAAGGCGCCGGCCAAGCGCCAGGAAGAGACGTTGAAACGGATCGTCCCGCTCGACGCGAAGGAAGAGCCGCGCGGCTACAATTTGCTGCGCACGGCCCTGCAAGTGCGCGAGGCCTTGCGCGAAGGGCTGACCGCGATCGGCGAGGCTCTGTTCGATCCCGCGACCTACAAGGGCGAGATCGTGACGGACGAGGACACCGGCGAAAAGTTCTTCGCCGACGCCGGCGAGTTCAATCGCAAACAAACCCAGGCGATCGAGGCGAAGGTCGCGGAATTGAAGGCCAAGCACGGCCGCGCCGAATTCAGCGATCGCAGCCAGGACGCGACCTTGCCTTATGATTGGCGCCAGGCGACGAAGGCGCAGATCGCGGCGGGCGGCACCACCTGCCTCGTCTGGATCGATAATTCGAAACTGCCCTGGCGCTTCGTCGTGCAGACCCATTGCGTGCCCGAGGAAGGGTTTCAGCCGAACGGCGGGCGTGCCGCCAAGCCGGGCACCGCGAAGACGGAAAGCAAGGCGCCCGAACCCAAGGCCGAGGACGTGCTGGCCGGTGCCGCGCGCCAAGCGCTGACCGTCCGCACGCATGCGCTGCAAACGGCGATCGCGGCCGATGCGAACCACGCGAAGCGCGCCGTCGTCTTCGCCCTGCTCGGCCAATCGGCCGTGGTTCGTCTCAGCTATCGCAACATCAAGATTCTCTCCGAAGGCAAAGGCGAGCCCGCCCCCGCCGTCGCTGCGATCCTCGCGGGCTACGCCAAGCGCGGCTTGAAGGGGGCCGAGAGCTACACCCGAACCGATACGCGCTGGAAGGAAATCGCCGCCTTGAACGCGGCCGATCTCGACAAGCTGTTCGCGGCGCTGGTCGCGTCCTGTGTTTCGGTCGACGATCGTTACGCGTCGGATTGCTGGCCCGAGGCCGACGAGCTGGCGATCGCCGCGACGGTCAAGGCCGACCCGGCGGCGACGTTCAAACTCGACGCCGAGTTCCTGTCCAAGCTCAAAAAGCCGCAGCTCTTGCGGATCGCGGCGGATTTGCGGCTCGAGGACGATCCGCGCCTCGCGCGTGGCGCTGAGCTGACCGGCACGGTCATTCGCGGCGTGATCCTCGGCCAAGGCGACAAGCTCAAAGGCTACGTCCCGCCGTGGTGCCGCTTCCAACCGGGTGCCGATATGAAAGCCCAGCTGCGCGTCGCGCCGAAATTCACTGGCGGCACGAAGGGCGCGCCGACGACGGCGCCGGCGAGCAAGCCCGCGCCCAAGGCGGCGGCAAAGCCCAAAGCCAAACCCGCCGCGAAGGCCAAGCCGAAAGCGAAGGGCAAGTGACATGGCGCAGATCGAGGCCGCACCCCGAGCACCCCTGCCCTGGCGCGAATTCCTGACTGAGGCCGAGCGCGCCTATCTGGCGAAGGCCGATGCCGAGCGCCCCGCGACATGGCGGGCGCGCGAGGACTGGCGCCGGCGCTTCGCCGATCGCCCGCGCATTATTCAACGCGGTTTCTGCCGCGCGCGGGCGGCAACCCGTAAGAGCGTCAACGGCGCGAACGCGGGCGATGCTTGAAGCGATCCGACTTGTCGGGGCGGATCGGCGGCAGATCGCGCCAATGCGGGTTGCCCCGATACTCCGACCAATTGATTTGACCGATCCGCGCGATCGACGCCTCGGCACGCGCGCCGCAGACGTTGCAGGTGTATCGGGTCAGCAGCTTGTAAAGGACCTGATCGGGACCGAACGATTCGATCAGCGACGCGAGCGGAAACGACGTGCCGCGCTTGCACGGCCAGCATTCGACCGTGAGCCCGGCGACGTTGTCGCCGCCGGCGTTCACGTTCGACAAAGTCGGCGCGTTCGGATACTCGCGGCGGCGCATCTATCGAGCAATCCCATTTTCGAAAATCAATTTCGTCCAATAGTCGAGGGCGCCCTCGAATACTTTCATAACCGGCATGATTTTCTCGCCGTCCTGAATCGCAAGAGCCCAAACCGGCGGCGTCGCGAATATCGCTTCGTCATTGATCTCGACGTCTCCGTCGGTTGCATTCACGACGCTATCGACGGTCTCGTCGAAATGATCGCTTACGAAGGCGTGTTTAGACGCGGTAGCTACCTGCCGACAGAGGTAGACCGCGCGCGATTCCCTAAGAACTTTCCTCTTGAAGGCATTACCGTCGGCGACGCCGAGCCGTGCCAGCTGCGCCGGCGTGATGTCGGCGCACACCCAATCCGCCAGTTGCCAAGCAGTCACGGCCGCATTGAAGGCGATATGCGTCAGCGATGCGGCATCGTGCGGGCTCGCTTCGCGATACCGCTCGATTTCCCATTCGAGCTTGGCGAGCATGTCGCGGCAATTTTCCAGGCCGAACGTCTGCTTTCTGGCGGCAAGCGGCATGAATCGATGGTGCCCTTACCCGTGCCGCCTTACAAGGCCGCCTAATGCGCCCGCGTCCGGTCGACGACATTCCGGACGAATTGCCGCTCGATCGTCATGTGACGATCGCGAAAGCGGCCGAGGCCTTGGGCTGCGATGAATCCACCGTGCGCAAGATGTTGAAGAACGGCGATCTTCAAGGCTTTCGCGTGCGCGCCGATCGCGCCGCGCGCGGCGCCCCGCGCGTGTCGGTCGCGTCGATCGAGCGCTACGTCGCGGGAATGCGGATCGTGCCGAAGGCCGCGATCGCGAAGCGCGAGGACAAAACCGCCGGGCGCGCCTTGACGAACGCGCACCGTGCCGCCGTTGCCGAGCTGCGCCGTCTCGGCATAGTCTGACCGGCCTCTGGCGGAAGGAACCCGCGATGTCTGTGTTCGTCGACCGCGCTGGCGTTTGGATCTTCGATTTCTGGGAAGGCGGGAAGCGATACAAGCGCCGCGCCAAGAATCCCGACGGCACGCCCGCCGCGTCGCGGCGCCAGGCGCAAGCGGCCGAGGATATGGCGCGCGTCGCCGCCCGCAACGAGCGGCGCGGCCAAGCCGTCGCCGCCGCCGGCGACTACACCCTCGCGCAAGCCGTCGCCGCGCGATCGGCCGAGGCGAGCCGCATGCGCAGCTGGTCGCATCAGAAGATCGAACTCGCCGAGATCGTCGAATTCTTTGGCGCGGGTGCGGCGATCGAGCGCGTCGCCGAAACCTGGAAAGCCTATCGCGACTGGATGCGCCGGCAGACGGTCAAGGTTTGGCTTGGCGGGCCGAAGAAGAATCGCGATCACGACGACACGAGGCTCTGGCGCGATACGGGCCGGCCCCGATCGCCGGGCCGGATCAATCGCTATCTGAATCAATTGTCGGCCGTGCTGCGCCTGGCGCACGAAACGCGCGGCCCCGACAAGCTGCCCTTGTTGTCTTTCATGCCGGCGATCGAGCTGGAGGAGGTCGACGAACACGATCCGAACCCCGTTCCCCTCGCCGTCCTCGCGGCGATCGAGCTGGATACGGAAACCCCGCAACATCTGCGCGACGCCGCCGCCTTGTCGCGCCTCTTCGGCTTGCGCTTGACGGAAGCGATGCGCGCCGAGACGAGCTGGATCGATTTTGGCGACGCGGGCTTGCGCGTGCCGGCGAAGATCGCGAAGGCCAAGCGCGATAGATACCAGCCCGCCAATGACGAAGGCATGGCGTTGCTGCGCCGGCTCGCGGCCGACGTGGCGGCGCGCGCGCAGCCGATCGAGAAAGGCGCCGAGACGCGGCTGATCGTTTGGCGCGTGCCGGGCAAGGACGAAGACGGCCAGCTCCGGCCGGCGCGCGCGATCAAGAATCCGCGTCGCGCGTGGGGCACGGCGTTGAATCGATTCGGCGTCAAAGGAAAATGGCGCTTTCACGACGTGCGCGCGCGTTACGTCACCGAGGCATTCAAGGCCACGTCGCCGGCCGTCGCGCGCGATCTCGCCGCGCACAAGGATCAGCGCACGAGCGACCGCTATATCGCGATCGCCGGCAACGAAAAGCGCGACGCCGTCGCCGCCATGCCGGATATCCGATCGGTCGCGCCGGCGCAGAAAAGTCCCACCGCGCAGTCCCACCGCGCAAAACTGCGCCGCGTTAAATGATCTCTAAGTGTTTGAAAGAAATGGTGCCGCAGGAGGGAATTGAACCCCCGACCCGCGCATTACGAATGCGCTGCTCTACCCCTGAGCTACTGCGGCACTGATACGGGGTGGTCGAAGCGGGCGGGAACCTACAGGAGCGCCGCCCGGGATGCAACTGTCCCCGGCCGAGGGGCCTTACCGCGCTTACTGCGCGGCCGAGGCCGGCGGCGGGCGCGGCGCGCTGTCGGCGATCAGGGCCCGCTCGGGTAGATATTTGCGCAGCTCCTCGGCCAATTGGCGCAGGCGGAACGGCTTGGCGATATGCCCGTCCATGCCCACCGCCCGGCAGCGCGCGATGTCGTCGGCGAAGGCGTTGGCCGTGCACGCGACGATCGCCACCTTGCCGCGCGCGCCGGGCAGGGCGCGGATCGCCTCGGTCGCGCCGTAGCCGTCGAGCTCGGGCATGTGCAGGTCCATGAGGATCAGGTCGAAATCCTCGGCGGCGGCGGCTGCGAGCGCCTGCTTGCCGTCCTCGGCGACGGCGTGATCCACGCCCAGCCGGTCGAGCATCGACAGCACCACCGCGCGGTTCGTCTCGTTGTCCTCGGCGACCAGCACGCGCGCGCGCCGCCCGTCGCCCGACGGGGTCAAGGCTTCGACCTTGCGCGGAACTTGTGCTGCCGGCGCTTCGACGACCGGCAGATCGAGCGCGAAGGCGAAGTCGCTGCCTTCGCCCGGCGCGCTTTCGACCACGATCTTCCCGCCCATGCGATCGACCAGCCGCTTGGCGATGGCCAGGCCCAGCCCGGTGCCGCCGAAGCGCCGCGTGATCGTCGCGTCGGCCTGGCGGAACTCGCGGAACAATTCGGGCAGCGCGTCGGGCGCGATGCCGATGCCGCTGTCGCGCACGCCGAAGCGCAACGTGGCCCGGCCCGGCGCGCGCGCCACCACGTCCAGCGACGCGCCGACCGCGCCTTTGGCGGTGAACTTGATCGCGTTGGACAGAAGATTGATCAGCGCCTGGCGTACGCGCGCTTCGTCGCCCGCCACGAAAGCGGGCAGATCGGCCGCGGCGCGGCCTTCGAAGCGCAGGCCCTTGGCGGCGGCGGCCCCCGCGAAGCCGCCGACGGTGCCGTCGAACAGCGCGCGCGGATCGAAGGACCGGACTTCCAGATCGAGCCGCCCGGCTTCGAGCTTGGAGAAATCCAGCAAGTCGCCGAGCACGCGCGTGAGATGGTCGGCCGAATCGCGGATCGTGGCGGCGATCTTGCGCTGGCCGGTCGCCAGATC
>JAMNXK010000090.1 GCA_023653245.1 Tagaea sp. | reverse complement strand
TTCTTCGCGGCCATGGCCCGCCGCCGAATCGACCCGAAGGACGCGTCGCGGATCGCCGGGTGCCATCCGAAAATGCTCGGCCGGCTGCGCCGCGGCGAATCGGAGAAGCTCGACATCACCTATGTCATCGCGATCGCCCGTTCCTTGCCGGACGGCGACGCGTTCATGGCCGAAGTCACCGGGATCGCCCCCACCGCCGAAGACACGCGCGCGCGCATCGAGACGGCGGCGCTGAGGATCGCGCCGACCCTGCCCGATTCGGATTGGTGGTACGCGCCTTTCGGCGACAAGCTGCCGGCGACACCCAATGCCGCCACCGTCCTGAAACTCGCCTACCGTCTGCCGTCCGGCATCGACGCGGTCAGATACGGACTGGAATCGCTCGGCGGCGTTCTGCGCCATGGCCATCGGATCGACTTCGAGATCGAGCATGTCGCGCATAAAGGGTTGCTCGCCTGCGCGAAGCATTTGCGCGAGTCTTTCGGCAGCGAAACCATGGTCGTGGTCAATGACCAAGGTTTGAACGTGCGCGTGGCGATCAACTATCTCGAAGAACTCGCAGCGGACGTCGCCGGCCGCCTTTCGGCGCGCACCTACCCGTGGAACGTCCGAAGATTGTCGCTCGAGTCGATTCAGGATCCGCTCCTGGGCGCCTTTGCGCGCGACGCGGCGGGGCACGTCGACGATATCGCCAGCTTCGCCCTGCGCGGCGGCATGGCGGACCGTTGCGCGTTGTTCAACGTCGATGGCGAGAACGTGACCTCGCTCTGGGCGGGCGCCTCGCTTGCGGTGGATCGGGCGGCCATCATCGGCCGCAACGTGCTCGACCGCGACGATCTGCCATACGCGCGCATGGTGCGCGCCCATGTCCTCGAGGCGTGTTCGGAGGGCACCGTCTATCGGGATATCGACATTCCGATGAACGGGTTGCGCGGCCGGTATCGGCGCGTGGCGGCGGCCGGAAAACGCAGCGCCAACGGCACGCGCCAAGTCGTCACGGTCGTTCAAGTGGTCGGACTGACGCCCTACAACTGAACACGCAGTCGCCGCGTCGGCCTCGATTGAGGGTTTCGACGTCCTGGCAACCATAAGACTCATCTTGAATACATTTTAGACGTTGCCCATACTGGCAACATACTCCCGTGTGCAACCGCGGAGGCGCCGTGACGGCCGCTTTCGGGCCCGAAGGTGCGCGCTCTCGCGCGCGCGGGCGCCAACGCGCGCCCGCCTCGGCCCTCCCGCCGCGGGCGCGGCGGGGTTGTTTCCCGAGAGAAAGACGAAGGAGAGATGGATGTTCTGAACCACGCGAACCTTGGCGACCTACCCCACTACCTGGACGCTTGGAGCCCGAAAACGCTGCCACCCGAGTGGCGGCGGATGCTGTCCGCCACGGCGGCGCCGCCGCTCTGTGCGATACTCGAAGAGGCCGGGCTCACGCCCCGGATCGACCACGATCTCGAGACGTTCGCCGCCAGCCGCGAAGCCCTCGGCGATCCGCGCTGGTCGAAACTCGCCGAGCCGTGCGATCCGAACCTCAACCCCGACGCCACCCCGGCGGACACGTTCGTCGTCTACGCGACCAACCCGGCGGGCGACCTTTGGGGCTGCGCGGCGAGCCGACTGCGCTGGATCGAAGGGTCGCTTGCCGGCGCCATCGCCGACCAGACCGTTCTCGCCGAACGTCCCGAGCGCTTGCCCGGCGGCCAGCGCTTCGGCGCGTTCGGCGGCGCCCTCGGCGGGATCCGGGACGTCCAGATCGCCTGGGGCAGCTCGCTCTGGGCGCACGACAAGGCGCCGCGCATCCTCGTGCCGGCGATCATGCGGCTGCTGCATCTGTGGACCTTCGCCCATTGGCGCTGGTCCTACACGGTGTCGATCGGCCAGCCGCGCATCGCCGACCGCTACGGGCTGGACGTGCACGGCTACGACCTGGTGGCGCGCGGCGCGCGGCGGACCATGCCCGAGGGCACGACGACCGACTACCGCCTCATGATCGCCGGCCGCGAGCGGATTCGCGCGCTGGTCGCCGATCCGGGCTTCGTCGATCTCGGCCGCGACTTGTCGACCTTGGGCGGGTAAGAGGAGCCCGACGGACCCGGCGGGCGGCGCCGCGTGCCGCTCGCCGGCGTTCCGGCGGTCCAACGAAAACGGGGCCGGTCGCCCGGCCCCGTCCCGTCTCGCGCGAAGGCGAACGCCGGTCACATCTCGGCGTACTTGCCATCCTTCCAGATGTAGAAGACGTAGTTGGGCTGCGTGAGGTCGCCCTTGTTGTCGTAGGTCAGTCGGCCGGTCACGGTGTCGAACGATTTCCCGTGCATGTTAGCGACCAGGCCGTTGAGCGCCGTGCCGTTGGCGCGCTTGGCGGCTTCGGCGAAGACCTGCACGGCCGCGTAGGACAGCAGCGTGTAGCCTTCCGGATCGTAGTTCTGCGCCCGGAAGCGCGCCACGACTTGGGCGGCGGCCGGGTTCTTCCGCGGATCGCTGTCGAAGGTCATGATCACGCCGTCCGACGCGCGGCCGGCGATGGTCGCGAACTCGGCCGACACGATGCCGTCGCCCGACACGAGCTGGGCCATCAGCGCCTGCTCGCGCGCCTGGCGGACGAGCAAGGCCGCTTCGGTGTGCAGGCCGCCGAAATAGATCGCTTCGATGTTCAGCGACTTCATGCGCGTGATGAGCGCGGTGAAATCCTTGTCGCCCACCGTGACGCCGTCGAGCAGACGCTCGGTCAGCCCGCGCGCGTTCATCGCCTTCTTGGTCTCGGTGGCGAGCCCCTCGCCGTAGGTCGTCTTGTCGTGGATGATCGCCACCGCCTTGCCGGCGTAGCGCTGGGCGAGCCAGTTGCCGGCGATCGCCCCTTGCTGGTCGTCGCGCCCGCAGGTGCGAAACACGTTGCGGAAGCGCGGGCCCCGGTCGGTCAGGCGCGGATTGGTCGAGGCCGGGGTGATCTGCAGGATGTTCTCCTCGGCGTAGACTTCCGAGGCCGGAATCGAGCACGAGGAGTTGAAATGCCCGAGCACGAAGGGCACGCGGCGCTGGGCCAGACGGTTGGCGCCGGCGCGCGCTTGGTTGGGGTCGGAGGCGTCGTCTTCGAACACGACGGCCAGCTGCCGGCCGAGCAGGCCGCCCGCACCGTTCATGTCGGCGACGGCCATGTTGGCGCCGCGGCGCAATTGCTCGCCGAAGGCCGCGTTCGGACCGGTGAACGGACCCGCGCAGCCGATGGTCAAGGCGCCGGCCGCTTGACCCCAAGCGAGGCTCGGCGTCACCAGCGAGGCGGCCGCCAAGCCGCCGCCGGTCTTCAGAAGGTTTCTGCGATTCATCTTGGTCATCTTGCTTCTCCCTGTTGGAAGTCCCCTGGTTGATCGTAACGTCTAGCGCCGGTCCGGGGAACCGGACGCAAGATCGGCGGCCGGCGCCTTTTCGCGCCAGCCGAAAACGCCGTCGGGCTCGTAAAGCCAAGGATATTGGCGCGTCATTGCGCGCGCCTGGGTCAGCCGGAAGCCGAGCCCCGCCAGACCGGCGATCGCGATCCAGTCGAGCAGGAAGATCCCGGGCGCCGTGAGGTCGCCCTCGAACAGCGCGTAGGAGAAGAAGCGGTTGGTCAGCGCCAGCAGCAGCGAATAGGGCGCCATCTGCCACGCCGGGCGCCAGGTCTGCGCCAGCGCCTGGCCCATCAGGAACGCCGCCCCGCCGAACAGGACGATCGTCACCCCGAAGAATTCGCCCAATGTGGCGCCCATACCCCGTCCCTCACCCGTGTCCGCCGGCGAGATACGCCTTGCGGATATCCGGATCGTCGAGCAGCGCTTGGCCCGCCCCGCTCATCCGGATTTCGCCGTTCACCAGCACGTAGCCGCGATGCGCCAAGCGCAGCGCATGATACGCGTTTTGCTCGACGAGCAGCACGGTCACCCCGCGCTCTTTGTTGATCTCCCGGATGGTCGCGAAAATCTGCGCCACGAGCAAGGGGGCAAGGCCCAAAGACGGCTCGTCGAGCAGCAAGAGCTTGGGCCGGCTCATCAGCGCGCGGCCGATCGCCAACATTTGCTGCTCGCCGCCCGACATCGTGCCGGCGCGCTGCGCGCGGCGCTCGGCCAGCCGCGGGAACAGCGCGAAAATCCGGTCGAGATCGCCCGCGAAATTTTCCGGCGCGCCCTTGAAGGCGCCCATCTGCAGGTTTTCGAGCACGCTCATGCGCGGGAAAATCCGCCGCCCTTCCGGCGCCTGGGCGATGCCCAGATCGACCATCTCGTGCAATTCGGCCCCGGTGATGTCGCGACCGCCATAGACGATGCGCCCCTCGGCGGCGCGCGGGCTGCCGCAAATCGTCATCAGCAGCGTCGACTTACCCGCCCCGTTGGCGCCGATCAGCGCCACGATCTCGCCCTCGTCCACGTGCAAGCTCACGCCGCGCAACGCCTCGACGGGTCCGTAGCGCGCCTTCACGCGCTCCAAGGACAGAAGCGCGCTCACGCCGCGTCCTCCGCCGTGCCGAGATACGCCGCGATCACCGCCGGGTTGGCGCGGATCTCGGCCGGCGCGCCCTCGGCGATTTTGGCGCCGTGATCGAGCACCACGATGTGGTCGGAGATATCCATGACCACGCTCATGTCGTGCTCGATCAGCAGAATGGCGATCTTCTCGCGCGCCTTGATGTCGCGCACCAGGGCGGCGAGATCGGCCGATTCCTTGGGATTGAGGCCGGCGGCCGGCTCGTCCAGGCACAAGGCGCGCGGGTTCGAGCACATCGCGCGCGCGATTTCGAGCCGGCGCTGGTCGCCATAGGGCAAGCTGCCCGCTTCGTCGTCGGCGGCGCGCGTCAGGCCCACGCGATCGAGCCATTCGGCGGCGCGTTCGACCGCGGCCTTCTCGGCCAAACGATAACGCGCGAGGCCGAACAGCCCGGCCAGCGTGTGGAACGAGGCGCGCTGGAGCTGGTTGTGCTGGGCCACCAGCAGATTTTCCAGCGCCGTCATGCGTGGAAACAGACGGATGTTCTGGAACGTGCGCGCCAGCCCGGCCTCGCGCGCTATGCGGAACCCGTCCATCCGCTCGAGCAGGAATTCGCGCCCATCGCGGCGCATCGTCATGCGGCCGACATCGGGCTTGTAGAAGCCGGTCAGGCAGTTGAACACCGTGGTCTTGCCCGCCCCGTTGGGCCCGATGATCGCGGTGATGCGCCCATCCTCGGCGGCGAAGCTCACGTCGTCGACGGCGACGAGCCCGCCGAAGCGCAACGTGAGATGTTCGACCGTCAGCAGGCTCATCGCGCGCCCCCGAGCCGGATCGACGGATCGCGATGCGCCACCAGGCCTTGCGGGCGCCAGAGCATGATCAACACCATCGCCAGACCGAACAGGATCATCCGGTATTGCGAGAAGTCGCGCAGCAGCTCGGGCACCAGGATCAGGAACGCCGCGGCGATCACCACGCCCAGCTGGCTGCCCATGCCCCCCAGCACCACGATCGCGAGGATCACAGCACTTTCGATGAAGGTGAAGCTCTCCGGGCTGATGAAGCCCTGGCGCGTGGCGAAGAAGGCGCCCGCGAAGCCGCCGAACATGGCGCCCAGCGCGAAGGCCGAGAGCTTCACGTTGGTCGGGTTGATGCCCAAAGCGCGGCAGGCGATCTCGTCCTCGCGCAGCGCCTCCCACGCGCGGCCGATCGGCAGTTTGCGCAGGCGCAGCGTGAACAGATTGGTCGCGATGGCGAGCAGGAAGATCAGATAGTAGAGGAACGTGATGCGCTGCATCGGGCTGAAATCGAGCCCGAAATACTCGTGGAACGGCACCACGCCGGGATCGGGATTGTTGGTGAAGGGAATGCCGAAGAAGGTGGGGCGCGGGATCGACGACAGACCCGCCGACCCGCCCGAGAATTCCTTCCAGTTCAGCAGCACGATGCGGATCATCTCGCCGAAGCCGAGCGTGACGATGGCCAGATAATCGCCGCGCAGGCGCAGGACCGGAAACCCCAGCAGCACGCCGAACAGCGCCGCCAGCGCGCCCGCGATCGGCAAGCAGATCCAGAACGACAAGTCGAAATGGATGGCGAGCAGCGCGTAGGAATAGGCGCCCACCGCGTAGAACGCCACGTAGCCGAGATCGAGCAGCCCGGCGAGGCCGACCACGATGTTCAAGCCCCAACCGAGCATCACGTAAATGAGCACGGTGATGGCGAGTTCGACGACGTAGCGGTCGGCCAGCGGCGTGAACGGCATGACGATCGCGAAGATGCCCAGGCTCGCGCCCAGCATCGTACCGGCATGGGGCGGCAGAGCGGGCAATTCGATCTTCAGCGACGGCCCGCGCCCGCGCAACAGGCCGAGGATCAGCCGGCCGACGAAGACGAAGCTCACGCCCCAGAACACCCAGTCGAAGCGCGTGTCGATCCTGAGGCCCGCATTCGTATCGGCCAGATGGAAGCCGACCAGCGGGATCGCGAGCATCGCGGCCACGAACGCGGCGATGCCGGCCTCGCGCAGCGCTTGGGCGAAGGGCATGGGCTAGACCTTCTCGACGTCCGGCCGGCCCAGCAGGCCCGTCGGGCGGAAAATCAACACGATCACCAGGATGCCGAAGACCGCCACGTCCTTGTAGGCGATCGGGAAATGGGCCGACCAGAACGCCTCGATCAGACCGATCAGCAATCCGCCCAGCATGGCGCCAGGCAGCGAGCCGATGCCGCCCAGGACGGCGGCGGTGAACGCCTTCAAGCCGGCCAGGAAGCCGATGAAGAAATCGACGGCCCCGTAATAAAGCGTGAAGATCAGCCCCGCGACCGCCGCCAAGGCGGCGCCGATCACGAAGGTGATGGAGATCGTGCGGTCGACATTCACCCCCAGCAAGGCCGCCATTTTGCGGTCTTGCTCGCACGCGCGCTGCGCGCGCCCCAGCGAGGTCTTGTGGATCAGCAGCGTGAACCCGGCCATCAGCACGAGCGTGGCGACGATGATGCCGATCTGCAGGAAAGTGATGCGGACCGTAAAATTGCCGTCCTGGGCGAGGATGAACCCGCCGGAGACCACCGGCTGCAGCGGCTTCATCTTGGCGCCTTGGAGCAGATGGACGTAATTCTGCAAGAAGATCGACACGCCGATCGCCGAAATCAGCGGCGCCAGGCGGAACGACCCGCGCAAAGGCCGGTAGGCGATACGCTCGACCGTCCAGCCATAGGCGGCCGTGAACACGACGGCCACGAGCAGCACGATCACGATCGCGAAGACCGGATTGGCGAAGGCGAACGTCCCCAGGATCGTGAACACGATCAGCGAGACGAAGGCGCCGATCATGTAGATCTCGCCATGGGCGAAGTTGATCATGCCCACGATGCCGTAGACCATCGTATAGCCGATCGCGATCAAGCCGTAGATCGCGCCCAGCGTCAGCCCATTGATGAGCTGCTGAAGA
>JAMNXK010000089.1 GCA_023653245.1 Tagaea sp. | reverse complement strand
GGCGATGTGCCGGCCGCGCTCGTCGAGTTCGACGCGGCGCTGCCGATCCTGCTCCAGTCTTCGCGCCAAGCCGACGACGAGGAGAGCGGGTCGGCCTCGCGCGAGAACCGGCTCAAAATGATCTTCGAAGCGGCGATGGGGGCACTGGCACGCTCGGGCCGGCCGGGTGCCGCCGAGGACGCCTTCCGCCTGGCCGACGCGGTGCGCGGCCAGGGCGTGCAACGCGCGCTGGCGCAATCCTCGGCGCGCGCGGCGGCCGCGGATCCCGCATTGGCCGAACTCGTGCGCAACGAACAGGATACCCAGAAGCAGGTGGGCGCCCTTCAAGGGCTGCTCACCAACGTGCTCGCTTCTGCCGAGCGCGACGAGAACGCGGTGCGCGCGCTGCGCACCCAGATCGACAGCTTGCGCTCGGCGCGGGCGGCCTTGCGCCTGGAGATCGAGCGGCGCTTCCCGAGCTACGCCCAGCTCATCGATCCGCGGCCCGCGACCATCGAGGAGACGCGACGGAGCTTGCGGCCGGGCGAGGCGTTGATCGCCACCTATGTGGGGCGCGATCGAACTTTCGTCTGGGCCGTGCCGCAAGCCGGCGCCGTGGCGTTCGCCGCCGTGGACAAGGGCCAGCGCGCGATCGCCGAGACGGTCGCCACTTTGCGCAAGTCCCTGGATCCCAACGCCGCGACATTGGGCGATATCCCGGCCTTCGATGTCGGTCTCGCGCATGCGCTCTATAACGATCTGTTGAAGCCCGTCGAAGCCGGTTTCGCCAACGCGGAGTCGCTGCTGGTCGTGCCGCACGACGCGCTCGGCCAGCTGCCCTTCGGCGTGCTGGTGACCCAAGCCTCGCCGCTGCGCGCCGAACGCCAAGGCGAGGCGCTGTTCGCCGCCTACAAAGACGTGCCGTTTCTGATCCGCAAGGCGGCAATCACGCAGCTGCCGTCGGTCGCGGCTTTGGCGACCTTGCGGGGCTTGCCGGTGCCGCCGGCCAACCGGCGCGCCTTCGTGGGCTTCGGCGATCCGTGGTTCAGCCGCGAACAAGCCGCCGAAGTGCGCACGCAAACCGCTCAGCTGCAAACCCGGGGCGCGGGCTTGCAGACGCGCGGGCTGCCGCTGGTTCGGCGCAATGCGCCCGCCACGCAGAACGTCGATAGCGCGGAACTCGGCATGCTGCCGCGCCTGCCCGACACGGCCGACGAGGTGCGCGGGATCGCCCTGGCGCTCAACGCCGACCCATCGGACGTGATCTTGGGGGCGCAAGCCAACGAGCGCAATGTGAAGGGCATGGACATCTCCAACCGTCGGGTCGTGATGTTCGCCACCCACGGGCTGATCCCGGGGGACCTCAACGGGCTCACCCAGCCGGCCCTCGCCTTGTCCGCGCCCGACGTCGCCGACGTGGACGGCGACGGGCTGCTCACGCTCGACGAGGTGCTTGCCTTGAAGCTCAATGCCGATTGGGTCGTGCTCTCGGCATGCAACACGGCGACGGGCGACGGGGCGGGTGCCGAAGCGGTCTCGGGTCTGGGCCGGGCGTTCTTCTACGCCGGCACGCGCGCGCTATTGGTGTCCAACTGGCCGGTTGAGACCACCTCGGCACGCGAACTCACCACCGATCTGTTCGCCCGGCAGGCGCGCGACCCAGGCCTCGCCCGCGCCCAAGCCTTGCGCCAGGCGATGACCGGGCTCATCGACGGGCCGGGTGCCATCGACCCGGCCAGCCGCGCCACGGTCTTCGCCTATAGCCACCCGATCTTCTGGGCGCCGTTCTCGCTGGTCGGCGATGGCGGCGGCAACCCGCGCCAAACCTCCGACGCGCGGTAGGGTGTGATACGCATCACAGGCTGGCCGGTCTCGAATCGCTATGGTACAAAGATATCCAGAGTGTTCAGCTGTGTTCGTGGGTGAAATGCTTCGGAACGCCGCAAAATTTGTCGTGATGGGGTTGGCGCTTCTGGCATCGGCGGCGCCGGCGTTTGCGGCCAAGAAGGTGGCGCTGGTCGTCGGCAACGCGGCCTACGCCGAGGCGCCATTGCGCAATCCGGTCAACGACGCGCGCGCGGTCGCCCGCCAGCTTCGCGGCAAGGGTTTCGAGGTGTTGCTGCGCGAGAATGTGTCCAAGGCGCAGTTCAACGACGCGGTGGCCGATTTCGGGGAAAAGCTTTCCGCCGGCGACACGGCGCTCTTCTTCTTCGCGGGCCACGGGATGCAGGTCCAGGGGCGGAATTACCTTCTGCCGGTCGATGCGCGGATCACGTCCGAGCAGCGCGTGCGCCTGGAGGCGCTGGATGTCGAGGCCGTGCTCGATCAGACCACGGCGGCCAAGGCGAAAGTCAGCTTGGTGATCCTGGACGCCTGCCGCAACAACCCTTTCGAGCGGCGTTTCCGCTCGACCGGCGGCGGTCTTGCCCAAATCAACGCGCCGGAAGGCACTCTGATCGCCTATGCGACCGCGCCAGGACGCGTGGCGGCCGACGGCGAAGGAGCGAACGGTCTTTACACCCAAGCGCTGCTGAAGGCGCTTGCGGAGCCGGGTTTGATGGTCGAGGAAGTGTTCAAGAGCGTGCGCATCGAAGTCGCGCGCGCGTCGGGCGGGTCGCAGATCCCATGGGAAGCGTCTTCGCTTACCGGCGATTTCTTCTTCGTGCCGCCTGTCGAACAGACGGCCGTCCGCGAAGCGATGTTCTGGGACTCGATAAAGGGGTCCACCGATCCGGCCGAGCTGAACGCGTATTTGACGCTGTATCCCAACGGACATTTCGCGCCGATCGCGCGCGCGCGCCTCGCGGCGGTCGAAGCCGCGCGCGCGCAAGCGGCGGCGGAAGCCCAACGCCTGACGAGCCAAGCCGAAGCCGCGCGCCTTCAGGCCGAAACGGCGCGAGCGCTGGAGGCGCAAGAAACGGTGCGGCTGGGTCCGGAAGCCGAACGCGCGCGCCGGGCCATGGACGAGTTCCGGAGCCAGAGTTCTCGGCAGATTGCGTCGGCGGCGGGCGCGGTGTCGCGCGTCTTCGCGCCGGTGAATGCGCAACTACGCGCCAATATTTCGCCCGGTGTCCTCAATCCCACGATCGTGGATTCATACCTGACGATCGAAGAGGGAGTTGTGCGCTTGACGGGAACTTCGCACGCCCATGGCGGCGTCACGAACGTCATCCGGTGCGTCGGGGTCGGGGTGGTCGGCACGGATCGGACGCTCGATCCCTTTGAACTCGTTTGCTCGGGTTATCACGGCGAGGATCGCTACACTGTGACCGGCCAGGTCGTCGAAGCCAACGGCCGATTGCAGGCCCGGACCGTCTTCGAGAGTTCGCGCGGGCGCAAGCACGAAATCCTCTATCGCTGACCCATGCCGGCTGTGACGGCCGTCATTGCCGGGGCCGCTGGTTCGGGTAGGATCGCGCCAACCAAGGGGTCCGCCATGCGCCGAATTCTTGCCGCCGCCGCGATGTTGATCGCCGTCCCCGCCTTCGCCCAGCAAGCCGCTTTGGTCGAGGACGCCAAGGGGCGCAATCTCGACGTCGATTTCATGGACTATGTCGATGTGGGGCGGGTGATCAAACTCGGCCCCAACGACGAGCTGGTGCTCGGCTATCTGCGCTCGTGTTGGCGCGAAACGATCAAAGGCGGCACGGTCACCGTGGGCGCCGAGCGGTCGGATGTCGCCGGCGGCAGTGTACGCCGCGAGAAAGTCGAATGCGACGGCGGGCGCATGCGCCTCACGCAAGCCCAATCCGGCCAGGCCGGGGTGATGGTGTTCCGCGCGCCGCCGCGACCGGCGGGCGCGCCCGCGCAGCCGCAAGCCACGCTTTACGGCCTGTCGCCGGTGCTCGACGTGCGCGGCGGCGGCACGGTGACGATCGAGCGCGTCGACCAAGCGGGCGAGAAGCTGACCATCCAGGTCGCGGCCCAGCAGCTCCAGCGCGGCGCGTTCCACGATCTCGCCAAATCGGGACAGGCTTTGGTCGCGGGCGGCGTCTACAAGGCGTCGGCCGGGCCGGGCCGCGAAATGGTGTTCAAGATCGATCCCGAGGCCAAGCCGGGCCAAGCGCCCATCGTGTCCCGGCTGCTGCGTCTCTAGATGAAGTTCCGCGAGATCGCCGTCGCCGCGTCGATCGTCGCGGTTGTCTCGCTCTTTCCGGCGACGCCCTGGGGCGAGCGCCTCGGCGGCTTGTCGCTCGACGCGGGCTTCGCGCTGCGCCACGCGGTCTTCGGGCCGGCGCGCGGGCCCGAAGACTCCAACGTCGTCGTGATCGCGATCGACGAGGAAACCCACCGCACGCCGCCCTTCGGCGGCCTGCCCCAGGCGCTGTGGACGCGCGAGCTGGCCCCCGTGCTCAACGCCGTGCTCGACGCCGAAGCCAAGATCGTCGCCTTCGACGTGATCTTTCCGACCTCGGTCGAGCGTCTCGTGCCCGGGTTCGAGCGCGACTTTCTGCGCGCCCTTCGCGCGGGCGCGCGCGACGGCCGCGTGCTGCTCGGCAAGGTCCAGCACCAGACCCAGCCGATCGCACCCTTTCAGGGCCAAAGCTTCGCCGTCGGCCACGCCCAGAACATCCGCGCGGTCAATCTCCTCGCCGATCGCGACGACGCCATCCGCCGCGTGCCGTTGTTCTTCGAAGCCGAAGGCCAAGGCGGAACGACGCGCCGCGAAACCGCCTTCGCATTGGAGATCGCAGCGCGCATGGCCGGCGTTCGACCCGAGGAGGCGAACGGCACGGTGACGTTCTCGGGAAAGCGGATTCCCGGCGGCCACGACAACGCCATGACGGTGGACTTCACCGGCGGCGGGCGCGAGGTGCCGATTTTCTCGCTGGCCGATTTGCGCGCCTGCGTGGACAAGAACGACGCCGCCTTCTTCAAGCGCCATTTCGCGGGCAAGGCCGTGCTGGTGGGCGTGGTGCTCGACGTCGAGGACCGCAAGATCACCGCCAAGCGTTTCATGACCGGCCCCGAAGGGGCGGGGGCGGGGCCGCGCTGCGCGCTCGAACCCCGCGCCGATCTGGTCAAGGCCGGGTTCGTGCGCGAGGCGGTTCCGGGCGTGTTGATCCACGCCGCGGCGATCGAGAATTTCCTGCGCGGCGGCGGCTTGCGCACGCTCTCGGCCGGCGAACGCGCGCTCGCCGCACTGCCCGGCGTGGCGCTCGCGGCGGCGGCGGCGCTGGCGTTGCCCGCTTCGCTCGCGGGCGCGGCACTGCTGGGTTTGGCCGCGCTATGGACCGCATTCGCGACGCTGCTGCTGCGGAGCGCGCTGGTGATTCCCTGGCTCGACGGATTGGCCGCGGCGGCCTTGGCGGCCGCGTTGACCATGGGCTGGCGCTTCGCGATCGCCGACAAGGACAAGCGCTTCCTGCGCCAGAGCTTCGCGCTCTATTTGGCGCCCGCCGTGATCGACAAGCTGGTCGCGGGCGACAAGCCGCCGCGCTTGGGCGGGGAGGAGCGCGAGATCTCGGTGCTGTTCTCCGACGTCGCGGGGTTCACGGCTTTGTCGGAGGGCCTGACGCCGGCCGAACTCGTCGCCACCATGAACGTCTATCTCTCGGCGATGACCGAGATCGTGGAAGCGAATGGCGGCTTCGTCGACAAGTATATCGGCGATGCGATCGTCGCGGTGTTCGGCGCCCCCCTCGACGATCCCGGCCATGCGCGCGCGGCCGTGAAAGCCGCGCTCGAATGCCAGGCGAAGCTCGCCCGGCTCAACGACGATCCCGCCGAGCCGTTCCGGGGCAAGCGGCTGGGCGCGCGCATCGGCGTGAACACCGGCCGCGCGCTGGTCGGGAATATCGGCTCGACGCGGCGCTTCAACTACACGGTCATGGGCGACACGGTGAACCTCGCCTCGCGCCTGGAAGGGGCGAACAAGTATTTCGGCTCGGCGATCATGGTCGCCGACGCCACGCGCCGGGCGGCGGGCGCGGACGGTATCGTGTGGCGCGAACTCGACCGCGTGAAGGTCAAAGGCCGCGCCGCGCCTGTGGCAATCCACGAGCCCTTGACCGCCGAACGCGCGGGACTCGCAGGGCCCTACGCCGAAGCGCTGGTGCTGTATCGCGCGCGCGATTTCGCCGGCGCCAAGGCGGTCTTGGCCGAAGCCGCCGCGCGCGATCCGGCGGCCGCTTCGTTCTTGGGCCGGGTCGAGGCGGCGCTCGCCGATCCGCCCGGGCCCGATTGGGACGCGGTCAACGCGCTCGAAGGGAAGTGACGCGCGCTTTGAGCTCGGCGACGGCGGCGCCGGGCGTGGTGTAGACCGTCCGGTCCGCGATCGCGGGGGCCGCGCGCGCCATCGAGAATTGACCGAGCACCAGCGCGTCCACCGGCGGCAGATGCGAAGCCGCGTCGGCGATCTTGCGGTCGTGGGTTTCGCCGTCGCCCGCCTGCAAAGCCGCGAGTGCGGCGGGCACGACGCGCGCGTGCAGTTCCAAATCGGGCCCGGCCATGGTCTGGAGCTCTTCGGTCAAGGGAGCGAGCGAGCCCGGAAAGGTCACGAGCAGTCCGATGCGCTTGCCGTGCGCGAGCGCCGCGCGGAACGCGCTTTCGTTGGGTTTGAGCACGGGGATCGGCAGCTCGGCCGCGACGGCCTCGATCGCCGGGCCGAAGGCCGAGCAGGTGAACAGGATGCCGTCCGCGCGCTGGTCGCGCGCGTAGCGGCCGAGGCGCGCGAAGCGCGCGATCATCGCGGCGTCGAGTTTCCCGGCCCGCGCCAGATCCGCCGAGAGCGAATCGTCGAGCAGGTTCACGACGTCCGCTTCGGGCCAGAAGCGCGCCATGGCGGTGCGGGCGGGCTCGACCGAATCGCGCAAAGCGTGGATGAGGAAAATCCGGCTCACGACGCGCGCGCGGCGTCGATCGCCGTCCCCAAAGCCGCGACGCAGAAATCGATCTCTTCCGGCGTGGAATTGTAGGGCGGGGCGAGTATGACGTGATCGCCGCGCGCGCCGTCGATCGTCCCACCCATGGCGTAGACCAGCAGGCCGCGCGCGAAGGCTTCGCGCTTGACGGCCGCGTTGAATTTGCGCGCCGGATCGAATGGGGTTTTCGCGGCGCGCTCGGCCACGAACTCGACCGCCCAAAACAGCCCGCGCCCGCGAATGTCGCCGGCATGCGCGTGATTGCCCAGGCGCTCGGTCAATCCGGCTTCGAGCCGCGCGCCCATCGCGCGGACATTCGCGAGCAGGTCTTCGTCGCGGATCGCGCGCTGCACGGCCAAAGCCGCCGCGCACGCCATCGGATGCCCCAAATAGGTGTGGCCGTGTTTGAAGGCGCCCGAACCGCCCTCGATCGCCGCGACGATCGCCGGGGCCACCAGCAGCGCGCCGATCGGTTGCGCCCCGCCGCCCAGGCCCTTGGCGATCGCCACGATGTCGGGGCGGATGTTTTCGCGTTCGTAGGCGAAGAGCGAACCCGTGCGGCCCATGCCGCACATCACCTCGTCGAGGATCAGCGCGATGCCGTGGCGCTTGCAGATCGCGT
>JAMNXK010000088.1 GCA_023653245.1 Tagaea sp. | reverse complement strand
GCGCCGAAATACGGCATCGACGAGGATCCGGTGACCGGTTCGGCCCATTCGACGCTGATCCCGTTCTGGGCCGCCAGACTCGGCAAGAAGAAGCTGCTCGCGCGCCAAGTGTCCAAGCGCGGCGGCACGCTGCATTGCGAGGATCGCGGGGATCGGGTGGCCTTCGCGGGCACGGCCAAGCTTTTCATGACCGGCACGATCAAGGTGCCGATGTGAAGCGCGTCCGCGAAGACGGCCTCGAATTCGACGACGATCGCGCGCGGATCGATCGGGATTTGGTCTATCGCTGGATCTCGCAAGAGTCCTATTGGTCCAAGGGAATCCCGCGCGAGACGTTCGAACGCGCGCTTGCGGGATCGCGGCCTTTCGGAGTCTTCGGTTCCGCGGGCGCGCAGATCGCCTTCGCGCGCGTGACCACCGACGGCGCCACGATCGGCTATGTCGGCGACGTGTTCGTCGATCCCGCCCATCGCGGCATGGGCCTGTCGAAGTTCCTGATGGGCGAGATCTTCGCCCATCCCGGGCTGCAAGGCTTCCGGCGCTGGATGCTGGTCACGTCGGACGCGCATGGGCTCTACCGGCAATTCGGATTCGACGCGCTCGCGCATCCGGAGCGGATGATGGAGAAGGTCCATCCCGATCCTTACGGCCAAGGGCCGCGCGCATGAACGACCCGCTGCTGTGGGCGCTGCTCGGCTTCGCGCTGACCACCAGCTGCACGCCCGGGCCCAACAACGCGATGCTGACCGCGTCGGGCGCCAATTTCGGCTTCCGGCGCGCCATCCCGCATATGCTGGGCGTCATGCTCGGCTTCCCGGTCATGGTGCTGGCGATCGGCGTCGGTCTGGGCGCCGTGTTCGCGGCGCTGCCCTGGCTGCACGCGGCGCTCAAATACGCCGGTGCCGCGTATCTCCTCTATCTCGCCTGGCGCGTCGCGACCGCGGGCCGGAGCGACGGTCCGGATGCCGCCAAGCCCATCGGGTTTTTCGAAGCGGCCGGATTCCAGTGGGTCAATCCCAAGGCCTGGATCATGGCGGTGGGGGCACTCGCTGCCTACACCGATCCCGACGCGAACGCCTGGCTGGAGGCGGCGCGCGTGGCGCTCGCGTTCCTGTTGTCGGGCGTCGTGTCGTGCACCATGTGGTGCGGCTTCGGCGTGGCGATCGGGCGCTTGCTCAAGACCGAGCGCGCGTTCCGGACCTTCAATTTCGCGATGGCGCTGGCGTTGGTCGCGTCCTTGATCCCGGTCTTCGTGGTCTAGCAAGTTCCGGGTGGAGCGGGGGCGGGGCCTCGCCTAGAGTCGCATTCATGGAAGATTACCAACGCATCGAAAAAGCCCTCGCCTTCATCGAAGCGAGTCTCGAGGATCGGCCCGAGCTCGACGCCGTCGCCGCCCATGTCGGCCTGTCGGCGTTCCATTTCCAGCGGATGTTCACGCGCTGGGTCGGCGTGAGCCCCAAGAAATTCCAGGAATATCTCGGGCTCGACCGCGCCAAAGCATGCCTCGCGCAAGCGGGCTCGGTGCTCGACGCGGCGCTGGAGGCGGGGTTCTCCGGCCCCGGACGGCTGCACGATCTGTTCGTGGCGCACGAGGCGGTCACACCCGGCGAATTCAAGCGCCGCGGCGACGGCCTCGACATCGCCTGGGGCTGGGCGGAGTCGCCCTTCGGGCCCGCCTTGGTCATGACCAGCCCGCGCGGCATTTGCGGTCTGGCCTTCGCGATCGGCGACGGCCCCAAAGCGCAAGCCGACGCCTTCGACGACATGCGCCGGCGCTTTCCCAACGCGAGTTTCCGCGAAGACGCGCGGACGGTGAAGGCCCTGGCCGCGCGCGTGTTCGATCCGCAAGCGCCCAAGGACGGGCTCAAGCTGCTGCTGCACGGCTCGCCGTTCCAGGTCCAGGTCTGGCGCGCGCTGCTGACGATCCCGCCGGGCGCGCTCGTCGCCTATGACGACATCGCCGCCAAGATCGGCCGCAAATCGGCGAGCCGCGCGGTGGGCACGGCCGTGGGCGCCAATCCGATTTCCTATCTCGTGCCCTGCCATCGCGTGATCCGGAAGTCGGGTGCGATCAGCCACTATCATTGGGGAAGGCCGCGCAAACTCGCGATGATCGGCTGGGAAGCCGCGCGCGCCGAGGGCGCTATGGCGGGGGCGGCGTAACTTGCTATTCTCCCGCCCTTTCGAAAGGCGGGAAACATGGCGAAGAACGTCCAACGCATCGCGGTGATCGCCGGCGACGGCATCGGCAAGGAAGTGATTCCGGAAGGCTTGCGGGTGCTCGACGCCGCGGCCGCGAAATACGGCTTCGGCCTCGACTACGCGCATTTCGATTGGAGCTGCGAGGTCTACGCCAAGACCGGCAAGATGATGCCCGAGGACGGGCTCGACCGGCTCAAGGAATTCGACGCGGTGTTTCTGGGTGCCGTCGGTTTCCCCGGCGTGCCCGATCACGTGTCGCTGTGGGGCTTGCTGATCCCGATCCGGCGCGGCTTTCGCCTCTACGCCAATGTGCGCCCGATCCGCCTGCTCGCGGGCACGCAAAGCCCGCTGGTCGGGCGCGACGCCAAGGATATCGACTTCGTCGTGGTGCGCGAGAACACCGAAGGCGAATACTCCGAGATCGGCGGGCGCCTGGGCCGCGACACCGAGGACGAAGTCTGCGTGCAGGAATCGGTGTTCACGCGCAAAGGCGTGGATCGCATCCTCAAATACGCGTTCGAGCTGGCGCAAACGCGCAAGAAGCACGTGACCTCGGCGACCAAATCCAACGGCATCGTCCACACCATGCCGTTTTGGGACGAGCGCTTCGCCGAGATGGCCAAGAAATATCCCGGCACCAAGACCGACCAGTATCACATCGACATTCTCACGTCGCATTTCGTGCGCCATCCGGATTGGTTCGACGTGGTGGTCGCCTCGAATCTGTTCGGCGACATCCTGTCGGATCTCGGACCGGCGGTGGCCTCGGGCATCGGCGTGGCGCCCTCGGCCAACATCAATCCCGAGCGCGACTATCCTTCGCTGTTCGAGCCCGTGCACGGCTCGGCGCCGGACATCGCCGGGCGCGGCATCGCCAATCCGGTGGGAACCATCTGGTCGGCGGCGATGATGCTCGACCATTTGGGACACGGGGCGGCCGCACGCGCGGTGGAAAAGGCGATCGACGAAGCCCTCGGCGGCGGCTGCCGCACGCCCGATCTGGGCGGCAAGGCGACGACCGTCGATCTGGGCAAGGCGATCGCGGGCGCGGTGCGATGACGGCCCCGCGCATGGATTTCCACTTCGACGAACTCGAGCTGGGGCAGGAATTCGGCGGGCCGGGCTATACCTTCACCGAAAGCGCCATCGTCGATTTCGCCTTCGCCTACGATCCGCAGCCCTTCCATATCGACATGGACGCGGCGAAGCATTCGCATTTCGGCGGCTTGATCGCGTCGGGCTTCCAGACCTTGGCGATCACGTTCCGGCTGCTCTATCAGGGCGGGTTCATGCGCGACGCCTCGCTGGGCGGGCCGGGGATGGACGAGCTCAAATGGCTCAAGCCCGTGCGGCCGGGCGACACGATACGGCCGCGCGCCAAGGTGCTCGGTCTCGTGCCGTCCAAATCCAAGCCGGATCGCGGCGTGCTGAAACTGCGCGTCGCGGCCGTCAACCAAGCGGACGAGGAAGTCATGACCGTGAGCATGAACATCATCATGAAGAAGCGCCGCGCATGAGCTTTCGCATTCGCGACGCCCGGCCGGGCGACGAAGCCGTCGTCGTCGAGTTGATCCGCGCGCTGGCCGAGTACGAGAAAATGCTGGATCGCTGCGTCGCCACGCCCGAATTGATGCGCGAAGCGCTGTTCGGCGCGAAGCCGACTTGCGAATGCGTGCTCGCCGAGCTCGACACCGGGCGGATCGCGGGCTTCGCGCTGTTCCACGCCACCTTCTCGACCTTCATGGCCAAGCCCGGACTGTGGTTGGAGGATCTGTTCGTCCATCCGGATTTGCGCGGGCTCGGGATCGGCAAGGCGCTGATCGCGCACGGCGCCAAGCTCTGCGTCGCGCGGGGTTATCCGCGCTACGAATGGTCGGTGCTCGATTGGAACGCGCCGTCGATCGCGTTCTACGAATCGCTCGGCGCTTTCGAGAAGACGGGCTGGAAGACGATGCGCCTGGACGGCGCGGCCCTCGCGAAACTCGCCGCCGCGACGTAGACTGGGCGCATGTCCAAGGCCCTCGTCCTCGCGCTGGCGATTCCCCTGGCGCTCGATCCGCTCGCGGGCGCGCGGCCGGCGGGCTATTTCCCCTTCGCGCTCGATCAGGCGCGCGATACGGCGCTCGCGCTGGCGGGGCCGGCGGCGATCGCCGGCGCGCTGTGCGGCGGCGTGGACGCGGTGATGGTCGAGGGCGCGGATGCGGGCAAGCCGTGGAGCGTGATGGCCGAGTTCGCCGGCCCGCGCGTCGGCGCGATCGAGGCGATCTACCGCGAAGAATCGGGCGCGCCGGAATCCTGCGCCATCGCCGCGTCGCGTCGCGCGGCCGCGTTGCCGGGCGGCGCGCACGCGTCGTTCGCGGCCGATTGGGCCGGGCTCGCGCGCGTCGCGCGAAGCGGCTGGACGGCCGGAACCGCGTCCTACGCCGTGAGCGCGCGCAGCTTCCCCGACGGCCAATGCGACGTGACGGTCCGGCTGGCGAAAGCCGATTAAGCCGCGCGCTTTTCCTGGCCGGGCGTGAAGATCAGCAACACGGCGCGCAAGCCGCCTTCGGCGCGGTTGGCGAGCACGACGTCCCCGCCATGCGCGCGGGCGATCTGGCGCGTGATCGCCAGGCCGAGTCCGACGCCGTCGCGTTTCTCGGCGATGTGCGGATGCGCGCCGAAGGGTTCGAACGCCGCGATCAATCGCTCGGCCTTCATCCCCGGCCCCGAATCTTCGATCCGGATCGCGAAGCCGCCCGGCACCTTGTCGAGGGCGGCGCGCACCGTGCCGCCGTCGGGCGAGTGGCGCACGGCGTTGGCGAGAAGATTGAGCGCGGCCTGCACCACGCGGGTGCGGTCGCAGATCGCCAGCGCCGGCGGTTCGTCCGCATCGACGATCACCGCGACGTCGCGCGGCGCGGCCAGCGCGCCCGCCAGCGCCGCCGCTTCCGCCAGCGCCACGCGCGGATCGTGCCAGCCGAGGAGGAGCGCCGTCGGATCCAGTTCCAAGCGCGACATTTCCAGCATCGTGCCGATCATGCGGTTCAGATGCTGGCCGGCCTTGTCGATCAGATCGAGGTTGGCGCGGGCCCTTTCGGTGACCGGGCCCGAGTAACCCAGCCGTACCATGTCGTTGAACCCGATGACGGCGTTCAGCGGCGTGCGGAGTTCGTGGCTGAGCTTGGCCAGCAGATCGGTCTTGGCTCGCGCGGTGGCTTCCGCCGCGTCCCTGGCGCGGATCGCCTCGGCGCGCGCGGCTTCGATCTCGGCGAGCATCGCGTCGCGCCGGCGCGCCCGAGCGCGCGCGAGCCAAGCCGCCGCCGACCCCAACGCGATCGCCAGGAACGCGAGCGCGGCGATGCCGGCGATTTGGATCCGGGCCGAACGAAGCAGCGGCGCTTCCTCGGCCACGACCGACACGAAGACCGGGTAGACGAAATTGTCCCGCCAGGCGGCGATGCGCCGCGTGCCGCTCACCGGCGACCGCGCGACGACGAATCCATCCGCGCCGGCGGTCCGGCGCTGGGCGATCATCGGCAGATCGGGATGGCGCCGTCCCGCGGCCAGACCGTCGTCCGGCGCGTTCGCCAGCAGCGTCTCGTCTTGCCGCCACAGCCGCGCGCGCGCGCCTTCGATCGCGGGCGACGGCGCGATCGCGCCGTGGATCGCCTCGATCGGCACGCCCACCGCGATCACGCCGGCCACGGCGCCGTCGCCGCCGCGCACGGCGCGCGCCAAGGGCAGGAGCATTGCGTTGAAAACGGCCGAGTGGAAAGGCGCGCCGACGAGATAGGGATCGCGTGCACCCTGCATCGCGGCTTGGAAGAAGTCGATCTCGTCGCCGCGCCGGCCCAAGCCCACGCGCGGCGCGCCGGTCGCGACGATGCGCCCTTCCGCGTCGCGCAATATGGCGCCGGTGGCGAAAGGATTGCCGGCGAGCGCCGTGTCGATCACGCGATCGAGCCGCGCGTCGAGAACCAAGGCGCCGTCGGCGCTGACGCGGATCTCGGCGGCGATCGTGTCGAGGGTCAGGCGCGCGCCCTCGAGCACGATATGGAGCTTGCGGTTGGCTTCGAACGTCTCCAGGCGCACGCGCTCGGCCGCCCACGCTTCGGCGTCGTCCAGGCGCTCGACGCTCTGCCAGAGCGCCAGCGCCAGGATCGACGCGGCGATTCCGGTTCCGAGCGCGAGAAGCCGGCGCATGGTCCCCGCCCCGCGTCGATCAGGCCGCCCGCACTTCGCGCAGGAAACGGTCGACCTGCTCGCTGAGCCGCGCGGATTCGCGGCCCAGATCGCCGGCCGAGCCGAGCATGTCGTTCGCCGACTTGCCGGTGTCGCGCGCGGCTTGCGTGACCGTGACGATGTTCGACGAGACTTCCGCCGTGCCCGCCGAGGCTTGCTGGACGTTGCGCGCGATCTCGGCGGTGGACGCGGACTGCTCCTCGACGGCCGCGGCGATCGACCCGGAAATCTGGTCGATGCGCGCGATCGTCTCGCCGATCGAGCGGATGGCGCCGACCGCGCCGCTGGTCGCCGATTGGATGGCGGCGATCTGGCCGCCGATCTCTTCGGTCGCTTTGGCGGTTTGGCTGGCGAGATTCTTGACCTCCGAGGCGACGACCGCGAAGCCCTTGCCCGCCTCGCCCGCGCGCGCCGCCTCGATCGTGGCGTTGAGGGCGAGCAGGTTGGTCTGGCTGGCGATCTCGCTGATCAGGCGCACGACCTCGCCGATCTTGGCGGCGCCCTGGCTCAGCGCGTCGACTTGCGCGTCCGTCGCCTTGGCTTGGCTCACGGCGTCGCGCGCGATCCTGGCGGACTCCGAGACTTGGCGGGAGATCTCGCCGATCGAGGCCGAAAGCTCCTCTGCCGCCGAGGCCACGGTCTGGATGTTCACCGCCGCCTGTTCGGACGCGGCCGAGACCACGGTCGATTGGCGGGTGGTTTCCTCGGCGGCTCCGCCGAGCGCTTTGGCCGTGCCCTGGAGCTGCGACGCGGCGGCGGCCACGGTTTCGACCACGCCCTTCACGTTGCTTTCGAAGTCGTCGGCGATCCGGGTCTGCTGCGTGACCACGCTCCAGCTCAGCATCGGGCCGACATAGGCGCCCGCGCGGTCGCGGATCGGGTTGATGCGCAGATCGATCGTCTCGCCGCCCAGGCGGATCTTCTCGCGCAGCGGCAGGGCCGCGGGATCGGCCATGGCGCGGCGCTGGCGCGCCGGGTCGGGGTGGAACTTGTCGGCCGCCGCGCCGAGCACGTTCCGCGCGGGCACGCCGGTCGCCGCTTCGAG
>JAMNXK010000087.1 GCA_023653245.1 Tagaea sp. | reverse complement strand
TCGACCTTCACGTGCAAGAACAGATGCACTTGCCGGTCGAGCAGCTGGGCGAGTTCGATGCGCGCGCTCTGCCCGATCGATTTGAGCATCGCCCCGCCCGCGCCGATCACGATCTTGCGCTGGCCTTCGCGCGCCACGTGGATGGTCTGCTCGATGCGCGCCGAGCCGTCGGGGCGCTCCTCGAACGTCACCGTCTCGACCGCCGACGAATAGGGCAATTCCTTGTGCAGCCGGCGAAACACCTGCTCGCGCGTGACTTCGGCGGCGAGCAGCCGCGCAGGCAGGTCGGAGATCTCGTCGGCGGGGAAATGGAACGGCCCTTCGGGCAGGCGCGCGAGCAGCTTGGCCTTGAGCGCGTCGCAGCCGTCGCCCGACTTGGCCGAGACCATGAAGACGTCCTCGACGCGGCCCGTCTCGGCGTAGCGCTTGGCCAGCGCCAGCAGCTCGTGCGGCGACACGAGGTCGATCTTGTTGAGCGCCAGCTGGACCTTGAGGCCGCGCTTGGCGAGACCCTCGAAGACGATCTTCTCCTCGTCGTCGCCGGGTCCGCGCTTGAGCGCGCGCGGCGCGTCCACGACCAACAGCGTGGCGTCCGCGTCCTCCACGCCGCGCCAGGCGGCGTCGACCATCGCGCGGTCGAGCCGGCGCTTGGGCGCGAACACGCCGGGCAGATCGGCGAAGATCGCTTGGCACGCGCCCTCGACCAGAATGCCGGTCACGCGGCTGCGCGTGGTCTGCACCTTGGGCGAGACGATGGCGATCTTGGCGCCGACCAGCCGGTTGACCAGCGTGGACTTGCCCGCGTTGGGCACGCCCAGCAAAGCGACGAAGCCGCAGCGCGTCATGGCGATTTCCCTTCGAGGCGCGCGAGAAGCTTCGCGGCCGCCGCGCGCTCGGCCTCGCGCTTGTTGGTGCCGTCGGCGGTCTCGGGCGCGTGGCCGGCGACGCCGACGCGCACGGTGAACACCGGCGCATGCGCGACACCCGCTTGATCGATCGTTTCGTAGACCGGCAGCGCCAAGCCCCGGCCTTGCGCCCATTCCTGCAACGCCGTCTTGGCCTCGCGCGGCGGCGCGCCGCCGAGCAAGGGCTCGAACAGCCGCGCGACCAGCGCGCTGGCGGGTGCGAATCCGCCGTCGCGGAACACGGCCCCGACGCACGCTTCGAACGCGTCGGCCAGGACGCCCGGCGCGTCGCGGCCCCCGCTTTGCTCCTCCGAATTCGACAGCGTCAGCGCCGCCCCGACGCCGAGCGCGCGCGCCAGCTCGGCGAGCGCGTCGCGGCGCACCAGGAACGCGTGGCGCTTGGCGAGATCGCCCTCGTCTTCGTCGGGGAATTTGCGCGTCAGCAGGTCGGCCACGACCAGCGCCACCACGCGATCGCCGAGAAACTCCAGCCGCTCGAAGCCTTGGCCCGAGCTGCGCGCGTCGCCTTTGCGGCCGAGCGAGGAATGCGCGAGGGCGGCGGTGAGCGTATCCGGATCGGCGAAGCGATGGCCGAGAGCGTCTTCGAGGGCCTTGCGCGCGCTCAACGGATCGCGTCCAGCAGGCGCGAATAGCGCGCGGCCGTGAACCAGGTCCAAGGCAGGAAGAAATTGGCCGAGCCGTCGGTCGAGAAGAACAGGATCTGCGCGCGGCCGACGATATTGTCGAACGGCACGAACCCGACCGAATGCGGATCGCGGCTGTCTTGGGAGTTGTCGCGGTGGTCGCCCATGGCGAAGAAATGCGCCGGCGGCACCACGTATTCCTGGGTGTTGTTGAACGGGCCTTCGTTGTTGATCTTCAGGATCCGGTGCTCGCGCCCGCCAGGCAGCGTCTCGACGAACTGGGCGTAGCGCACGGCGAAGCCGCGCTCGTCGTCGACGAAATCGGGCAGGCGGCGCAAGGCCACCGCCTCGCCGTTGATGTGCAGCGTGCCGCCGGCCACGCGGATGCGGTCGCCGGGCAGGCCGATCACGCGCTTGATGTAGTCGGTCTTGTCGTCGCGCGGCAGCTTGAACACCACGACGTCGCCGCGCTCGGGGGCCGAGCCCGCGATCCGCCCGTCGAACAGCTTGAGCCCGTAGGGCAGCGAGGCGAAGGAATAGCCGTAGGTGAATTTCGAGACGAACAGATAGTCGCCCACCAGCAGCGTGGGCACCATCGAGGCCGAGGGAATGTTGAACGGCTCGAACAGAAAGGTGCGGATGCCCAGCGCGATGAGCACCGCGTAGACGAGCGTCTTGACCGTTTCGATGAAGCCGGAGCGCGATTGCATGGGATGCCGGGGAATGGTGAAGGGCGCGATATGGACCGAGGGCGGCGCGTCCGTCAAGTCGCGGGCACGGCCGAGATGATCACGATGGCGCTGGCCATCGGCGGATCGTCGGTCAGGCTCACGTCGATCTGGGCGCGCATGCCCGGCGGCACCAGCTTGGCCAGGCGCGCGGCCGCCCCGCCGGTCAGCTTCATGGTGGGCTTGCCGCCGGGCAGGTTCACGACCTCCATGTCGCGCCAATAGACCGCCTGGCGGAAACCCGTGCCCAGCGCCTTGGAGCACGCCTCCTTGGCCGCGAAGCGCCGCGCGTAGGAGGCGGCGCGCTGGGCGCGGCGCTCGGACTTGGCGCGCTCGCCTTCGGTGAAAATGCGCTGCGTGAAGCGCGCGCCGAAGCGCGCCAGCGTCTTCTCGACGCGCCGGATGTCCACCAGATCGGAACCAAGACCGAGGATCATCCGCGCGCGCGCTCGGCCGAGTTGATCACCGGCGTGGCGCGCAAGGCCGCGACCACGTTGGTCAGGTGCTTCACGTCGCGCACTTCGACGTCGATGATCATCTCCCAGAACTCGGTCGTCCGGTTGGTGATCTTCAGGTTCGTGATGTTGCCGCCGTTCTTGGCGATCACGGTCGACAGGGCGCCCAGGCTGCCCGCCTCGTTGCGCACGACCATGGCGATGCGCCCGGTGAACGCGGCGCCCGCCTCGCTCTCGACGTCCCAGCCGACGTCGATCCAGCGCGCGGGCTGGTCGGCGAACTGCTCGAGCGTGTCGCAATCGATCGTATGGATCGTCACGCCGCGCCCCGTGGTCACGATGCCCACGATCCGGTCGCCGGGCAGCGGATGGCAGCAGCCGGCGAAATGGATCGCCATGCCCGGGATCAAGCCCTTGATCGGCACGCGGTTGCGCGGGCCGTCGCCCGGTGCCGCCTTGCTCTTGCGGATCGGCACCACGTTGACGGGCTTGGGCTGCGGCCGGCTCTCGGGGAACAGGATGTTCAGCACTTCGCGGTCGGAGACCTGGCCCGAGCCGACTTCGGCGATGAGATCCTCCACGCCGTCGGCCTTGAGCGGCTTGACGGCGCCCTCGAGCGACTTGTCGGCGTAGTCGTAGCCCTCGGCCTTGAACGCCTTTTGCAGCATCGAGCGGCCGAGCTCGACGAATTGGTGGCGCTGCTGGGAGCGGACGAAGCGCCGGATGCGCGCGCGCGCCTTGCCGGTGACGACGAATCGCTCCCAGGTCGGCGACGGCACTTGCGCCTTGGACGTGACGACTTCGACCTGGTCGCCGTTGGACAGCGCCGTGCGCAGCGGCATCATGCGCCCGTTGATCTTCGCCCCCACGCAATGGTCGCCGACCGCCGAGTGGACCGCGTAGGCGAAATCCACCGGCGTGGCGCCGCGCGGCAGGGCGATCAGATCGCCCTTAGGCGTGAAGCAGAAGACCTGGTCCTGGTACATTTCGAGCTTGGTGTGCTCGAGGAATTCCTCGGGGTTCGAGGTGTGCTCCAGGATGTCGAGCAGCTCGCGCATCCATCGGTATTGCTGGCCGTCCTTGACGGCGGCCCCTTCGGCGCGCAGCGGGCGGCCTTCCTTGTACGACCAGTGCGCGGCGACGCCGAACTCGGCGATCTCGTGCATGTCGCGCGTGCGGATCTGGATTTCGATGCGCTGGCCTTCGGGCCCGAAAATCCCGGTATGCAGCGACTTGTAGCCGTTGGGCTTTGAGACGGAGATGTAATCCTTGAACCGGCCTGGGACCACGCGCCAATGCGAATGCACGACACCGAGCGCGCGATAGCAATCGGCGGCGTCATCGACGAGCACGCGGAAGGCCATGATGTCGGAGAGCTGCTCGAAGGCGACGTTCTTGCGCTGGGTCTTGCGCCAGATCGAGTACGGGGATTTCTCGCGGCCCGAGACCTGGGCCGTCACGCCGTCCGCCTCGAACACCGCCGAGATGCGCTCGGCCACGCGCGCCACGACGTCCGCCCCGCGCGCGCGCAGATGCTGCAGGCGCGTGACGATCGAGGCGCGCGCGTCGGGATTGAGCTGGCCGAAGGCGATGTCCTCCAGCTCCTCCTGGATGCGCCGCATGCCGATGCGCTCGGCCAGCGGCGCGTAGATGTCCATCGTCTCGCGCGCGATGCGCTGGCGCTTCTCGATCTTGGGGATGTGCTCGATCGTGCGCATGTTGTGCAGCCGGTCGGCGAGCTTGACCAGCAGCACGCGGATGTCCTCGGACATCGCCAGCAGCAGCTTGCGGAAATTCTCGGCCTGTTTGGCGCGGTCGGATTGCGTCTGGAGCTCGAGGCGCGAGAGCTTCGTCACCCCGTCGACCAAGCGGCCGATTTCGGGCCCGAACAGACGCTCGATCTCGTCGACCGAGGCGAGCGTGTCCTCGACCGTGTCGTGCAACAGCGCGGTGACGATCGACGCCGTGTCGAGACGGTACTGCGTGAGAATGCCCGCGACTTCGAGCGGGTGGGAGAAATACGGATCGCCCGAGGCGCGGATCTGCGCGCCGTGCACCTTCAGCGAATAGACGTAAGCGCGGTTGATCAGATCCTCGTCGGCGTCGGGATCGTAGGCCTTGACGCGTTCGACGAGTTCGAAGGCCCGCATCATGGGCCGCGAACGTTTCGGCGCCGGCGCCGGTGGCGCTTCGGGATCGGAGGTGCCGTCGGCGCTCAAGGCACCCCCGGACCGGTCACTCTTCGGGCGACGCGGCGTCGGCGGCGCCGACCTTCGCGGCGGCGGTCTCGGCGTCTTCGACGTCCATCTCGTCCTCGATACCGTCCAGCGTCGCCTCTTCGGGCACGCCGGCGATGTCGCGGTCCTGGGCGAGCAGCTCCATCGCGTCGTCTTGCGGCTCTTCGCTTTCGACCTGGCGCTGCAGCCCTTGGATCAGCGACTGGCGCAGGTTATCGAGCGCCAAGGAGTCGTCCGCGATTTCGCGCAGCGCGATCACCGGGTTCTTGTCGTTGTCCTTCTCGACCGTCAGCGGCGAGCCCGCGGAAATCTCCCGCGCGCGCTGGGCGGCGAGCATCACCAGCTCGAAACGGTTCGGGATCTTGGTCACGCAGTCTTCGACGGTCACGCGGGCCATGCGGCACTCCGAAAATTCGTCCTGAATGGGAGGCCGGCAATATATAGAGCGTCGCGCCGCAACACAATCTTTCCCGGACCAAAAAAATGGTGGTGGCTCAAGGCGTTGACGCCAAAGGCCGGCAAACCGTATCGGGTGGCAGTGCCGCGAGCAGTTGCGGCAGCGTCCGCCCGTCGGCCGGATGGCGCCAATCGGGCGCCACATCGCGCAAGGGCCGCAGCACGAAAGCGCGTTCCGTCAGGCGCGGATGGGGCAGCGTCGGCGCGCCCGCGCGCGCGATGCCGTCGAAATCGAGCAGATCGAGATCGAGCGTGCGCGCGGCGTTGCGCGCCCCGCGTTCGCGGCCGAATTCCCGCTCGATGGCGTGCAGACGATCGAGCAGCGCTTCGGGCGCGAGCGCGGTTTCGATCCGCGCCACCGCGTTGACGTACCACGGCTGGTCCGAAGGTTGCGGCCAAGGCGGGCTTTCATAAAGCCGCGAGCGCGCGACCAGACGGCACGGCGCGCGATCGAGCGCCGCGAGCGCCGCTTCGATCGCCTCCGCGGGCGCGCCGAACGCGCCGGGCAAATTCGCGCCGAGGCCGATCAGGATCATCGCATCGCTCCGCCTTGTGGCGCGCGCGCGCCCGCGCTACACAAGTCGCATTGCAGACCCGGAATCATTTCGCGTCCGTGCATTGGAGGGAAATCGTTATGGCGTTCTATCCGCAAGAGCGTTTGGCGCTGTTCATCGACGGGCCCAATCTCTACAACGCGGCCAAGGCCCTCGGCTTCGACATCGACTACAAGCGCCTGCTGCAGCTTTTCCAAGGCAAGGGCCGCTTGCTGCGCGCGTTGTACTACACCGCACTGGCCGAGGCGGAGGATTATTCGCCGGTCCGCCCGCTGGTCGATTGGCTCGACTACAACGGCTACACCATGGTCACCAAGCCGATGAAGGAGTTCACCGACCAGATGGGCCGGCGGCGCTTCCGCGGCTCGATGGACATCGAACTCGCCGTCGACATGCTCGAGCTCTCGGCGTCGCTCGATCACGTGGTGCTGTTCTCGGGCGACGGCGATTTCCGCCGCTTGATCGACGCGGTGCAGCGCAAGGGCTTGCGCGTATCGGTGGTCTCGACCATCCGCACCTCGCCGCCGATGATCTCCGACGATCTGCGCCGCCAGGCCGACAATTTCATCGAGTTGCAGGAGCTCTCCGCCCATATCGCCCGCCAAGGCGGCGAGCGGCGCGACCTGGCCGCCACGCCGCCGGCGCCGCCGGTGCCGATGCCGACGCCGGCCGATCCCGAGCGCGCGTGAGCTTCGCCGAGCCGGCGCGCGACTGCCCGCTCTGCCCGCGCCTGGTCGCCTTGCGCGCGGCGCTGCGCGCGAAACACCCCGCCTGGGCGAACGCGCCGGTGCCGAGCTTCGGCGCGCTCGGCGCCCAGCTGCTGATCGTGGGCTTGGCGCCGGGCCTCAAAGGGGCGAACCGCACGGGGCGGCCTTTCACCGGCGACTACGCGGGCGATCTGCTCTACGCCACGCTTCTCAAGTTCGGCTGGGCGAAAGGCGAATATCGCGCGGGCCGCGAGGACGCGGCGTGGGCGCCGGACAGCCTCGCCCTGACGGGTGCGCGGATCGCCAACGCGGTGCGCTGTCTGCCGCCACAGAACAAGCCCACCCCCCAAGAAGCCGCGACCTGCCGGCCCTTCTTGGTCGCCGAGATCGCCGCGATGCCGAAGCTGCGCGTGGTGCTCGCCTTGGGCCGCTTGGCGCACGATCAGGTGCTGACCGCGTTCGGGCGCAAGGTTTCCTCGGCCAAGTTCGCCCATGGCGCGTTGCACGATCTGGGCGATGGCCGCGCGCTGGCCGACAGCTATCATTGCTCGCGCTACAACACGAATACCGGCCGCCTGACGCCGCCGATGTTCGAAGCGGTGTTCCACGGAATCGCGGAGCGCATGACATGAAGCGTCTGGTTCTCGGCCTTGCGATCGCGCAATTCCTCGCGCCCTATTTCCACCGCGTCACCGGCTGGGGAATCGATATCGGCGAGACGGCGCGCGCGAGCGGCCTGCCCTCGCCCGAAACGCCATCGGGCTACGCGTTTTCGATCTGGTTCCCGATTTTCGTTCTGGGCCTCGTCCACGCCTGGCGGATGCGCGACGATTC
>JAMNXK010000086.1 GCA_023653245.1 Tagaea sp. | reverse complement strand
TTCTCTTTGGTGGCTTCTGGTCCGCGCGCGTCTGGACGGCCCTTCGCCCACGGCGATCGCCGTCCCGCTCGCGATCGCGCTCGGCTGGGGAATGCTATGGGCCTTCGTGCCGGAGCTTTCGGCGCGCCGATTGAATCCGCCCCCGGCCGGCCAAGCCGGCGTCATCTTGACCGTGCTGTTCGGGTCGATCGCATTGCTCGCGCTGCCAAGCGTCCGCCGGTTTTTCCGGACGGCCCGTTTGGAGCTTCTGGTGGCGATCGGCCCTTGGCGCATCGTCTACGGCGGCGCGCTGCTGTCGATCGGCACGCAGGGCGGCCTGCCGGCCGGATTCTTCTGGTCGGTCGCGCTGGGCGACATCGCGGTCGGAATTTGGGCGATCGTCATTCTCGCGCGCGGCGCGGTTTCGACGCGGCATCTCGCGATCTGGAACGTGGCCGGCATGATCGATCTTGCCCATGCGCTGGCCTTGGGTGCGGTCCACCTGCGGCCGTTTTTCTTGGCGAACGCGGACGTTCCGCCGCTAAATCTACTCCCCCTGGCCGGCGTGCCGGTGTTCTTGGCCGTGCATGTCATGACGCTGTGGGGCTTGTGGGCGCGGCGGGCGCGATAGCGCCACGCGCGGACCGTCGGCCTTCGTGCTACGAAAGCCTTTTCGGAGATGTCCCGCCATGACGGACAAAACTAGGCTCGACGCGCTGACCGCCGCTCTGCCCAAGGCGGAGCTGCACCTGCATATCGAAGGCTCGTTGGAGCCCGAACTGATGTTCGCACTCGCCAAGCGCAACGGCGTGACGCTGCGCTTCGCCGATGTCGAAGCGGTGCGCGCGGCCTACGCGTTCTCGGACCTGCAATCCTTCCTCGACATCTACTACGAAGGTGCGGGCGTTCTGCGCACGCAAGCGGATTTCCACGATCTGGCCTGGGCCTATCTCGGCCGCGTCGCGCGCGACGGCGCGCGGCATGTCGAGATTTTCTTCGATCCGCAGACGCACACCGCGCGCGGCATTCCCATGGGCACGGTCGTCGAAGGTCTGCTGTCCGCGTTCGAGAAAGGCGAACGCGAACTTGGAATCTCCTGGCGCTTGATCCCGTGTTTCCTGCGGCATCTGGACGAAGACGACGCCTTCGCCACGCTCG
This sequence comes from Tagaea sp., assembly GCA_023653245.1. Next base: position 6,392 of record JAMNXK010000086.1, on the reverse strand, counting down.
CCGCCTTGGAACCCTGGATCGCGCGCTTCGCGGCGATCGGGCTGGACTCGTCCGAGAAAGGCCATCCCCCGTCGAAATTCGCGCGGGTCTTCGCCAAAGCCCGCGCGCTGGGCTTGCAAGCCGTCGCCCATGCCGGCGAGGAAGGCCCGCCCGCCTATATCCTCGAAGCGCTCGACCTGCTGCAGGCGCGCCGCATCGACCATGGCGTGCGCTGCGTGGAGGACGACGCGCTGGTCGGGCGTTTGCGGCGCGAGGCGGTGCCCCTCACCGTTTGCCCGTTGTCGAACGTGAAGCTGCGCGTCTTCGACCGCCTCGAAGACCACAATCTCAAGCGTCTGCTCGATCTTGGCTTGGTCGTCACGATCAACGCCGACGATCCGGCGTATTTCGGCGGCTATCTCCTGGACAATTGGCTCGCGACCGCGCGCGCGCTCGATCTGTCCGCCGAGGATCTGGTGCGCCTGGCGCGCAACTCCTTCGCCGCGAGTTTCCTGGCGCCCGCCGACAAAGCCCGGCATCTGGCCGAAATCGACGCCGTGGCCGCGCGGTTCGGGGTCGAATGCGCCAATTGAGGGGATGGGATTGTGAAAACACGCTTGGTGCGTGTTTTCATCCTCGGGCCTTGCCCTCGGACCGCCGCGCGACTTTGGACGAGGTCAGGAGCCTTTTCTTCGCGAATGCTTTGCCGGAGCCCGACTTGAAGTAACGCTCCAGTGCTCGTGCGATCTCGTCGTTCTCCACCGCCACATAAGACTTCAGAGCGATCGGCCGATAGGCCCGTGTGGATCGAACCTGACCTTGTTCGTGCGCAGCGAAACGCCGGCGAAGATCGTTCGTCGAGCCGACATAGACATCGCCGTTCGAAAGTAAAAGAAAGTAGACGTACCACATGGGGAAAGCCTCCCTGCGCTCCTTGCGGAGCTTCGGGAGGCACCCTACGCTTTCGGCTCCGGCTGGCCAGCCACCCGGAGCCGAAGGCGTAGGGTGGCGGAGGGGATGGGATTCGAACCCACGGTACAGGTTTAGGCCCGTACAACAGTTTAGCAAACTGCCGCCTTCAGCCACTCGGCCACCCCTCCGCCGGGAGTGGGTCTTACGCGCACGGCATATGCGGGATCGCTTCTAAGCTTCGCTCTTGCGCGCGTCAACGCTCGTGGATTCTTGGGAATTTTCGCGGGTCATGTGGCCATCGCCTGTGCCTTCGAAGCCACATCCCTCAAATCCAGAATCAGTTGATTCCAAATTTCTGGCAAGTTTTAGGGAACGTTAACCATTCCGGGCCCATCCTATCTGCGCGCGGCCCCCAAAAGGTCGCCCGCGATGACCCGACCAGAGACCAAAACTCGGACCCACGAACAATTTCGGCGAATGCCGAAAAACATAGAGGAGCCAAGGACATGTCCCAACAACTCAGCCGCTCGGTGATCGACACCTTGCTCGACCTGGTGGACAACAAACTGACCGCCATGGACGTGATCGACCGCGAAGATTCGCGTATCCAGTCGGTGCTGGAAGCCGCCAAGCGCGAGCTGACCTCGATCCGCGGCCCCGCTCTGCCGCGCCGCACGTTGCGCCCGCGCAACAGCATCCGGCCGAACCACCCCGCCGCGATGTCGTCGGCCGTCGCCGCCTGAAACTCGCCAAAGGGGCGTTGCGTGACCGGCCACGCCCCTTTTGACTTTTGGCCTTTTGAGTTTTGGGCTTCGACCCGTTAGCTTGCGCGGCCACGCAACACGGGAAATCGAGTCTTTGGCCGCAGCACCGATAGGCATTCTTCCCTCGCAGGATTATCGCGCCCTCGCCAAATCGGGCGCCATTTCCGCGCGTTCGAAACTCCGCGACGACCAGATCCAACCCGCGAGCATCGATCTGCGCTTGGGCGCGCGCGCCTGGCGCGTGCCGGCGGGCTTCATGCCCGGCCCGAACGCCAAGGTCGCCGACAAGCTCAAGCTGCTCGCCATGCACACGCTCGATCTGCGCAAAGGCGCGGTGCTCGAGCGTGGCTGCGTGTATATCGTCGAACTCGCCGAGCGCTTGCGCCTGCCCAAGGACATCGCCGGCACGGCGAATCCCAAGAGCACGACCGGGCGGCTCGACATCTTCACCCGCCTGCTCTGCGATCGCGCGCGCGAGTTCGAGAAAGTGCCGGCCGGCTACAAGGGCCCGCTTTATCTCGAAGTCAGCCCGCGCACCTTCTCGATCCTGGCGCGCGAAGGCCAGGCGCTGAACCAGCTGCGCCTGCGGCGCGGCGCGCCGGATTTCGACGACGAGGCGCTCTACGCGCTCGACAAGGAATTGCATCTGGTCTTCTCGCCCGAAGAGAAGCGCGAGCGCGCCGATATCGGGCGGGGCCTGTGGATCTCGATCGATCTGCACGGGCCCGACAGCACGCTGATCGGCTATCGCGCGCGGCGCAATACGCCGTTGGTGGATCTCGCCAAGATCGGCCATTACGAGCCGGCCGAGTTCTGGGAGCCGATTCACCGCGTCAAATCGCGCGGCTTGATCCTGAACCCCGACGATTTCTACATTTTGGTCAGCCGCGAGAAAATCCGCGTGCCGCACGGCTACGCCGCCGAAATGGTGCCCTACGACACCTCGGTCGGCGAGTTCCGCGTGCACTATGCCGGGTTCTTCGATCCCGGCTTCGGCTACGGCGATTCGGAAATCCAGGGCACGCGCGCCGTGCTCGAAGTGCGCTCGCACGACGTGCCCTTCCTGCTCGAACACGGGCAGATCGTCGGGCGCTTCGTGTACGAGAAACTCACCGCCCTGCCCGACCGCATCTACGGCCGCGACATCGGCTCGAACTACCAGCGCCAGACGCTGAAGCTCGCCAAGCAGTTCAAGGACGGCTGAGCCTTACGGCACCGCCATGCCTTTCTTGACCGCGGCGCGCGCCGAAATTCCGTCGAACCAGCGCTTCACGTTCGGGAACGCCGTCAGATCGACCTGGTGGAATTCGTGGCGCGCGACCCACGGATACGTCGCCATATCGGCGATCGAGTACTCGGCACCCGCGAGATACTTCGCCTTGGCCAGGCGGTCGTCCATCACGCCATAGAGGCGCTTGGTCTCCTTGCCGTAGCGCTCGATGCCGTATTCGATCTTCACCGGCGCGAACTTCATGAAGTGATGCGCCTGGCCGAACATCGGCCCCACCCCGCCCATCTGGAACATCAGCCATTGCAGCGTTTCCGAGCGGCCGCGCGCGTCCTTGGGCAGGAATTTGCCGGTCTTCTCGGCCAGATAGATCAGGATCGCTCCGCTTTCGAACACCGAAATCGGCTTGCCGTCCGGCCCGTCGGGATCGACGATCGCGGGAATCTTGCCGTTGGGATTGACCGCCAGGAACGCGGGCGCGAACTGGTCGTTCTTGGAAATGTCGATCGGGTGCGTTTTGTAGGCGAGGCCGCATTCCTCGAGCATCACCGAGACTTTGCGGCCGTTGGGCGTTCCCCAGGTGTAGAGATCGATGGTCATGCGGGCACTTTCATTCCGATTTTGAAGGACTCGCGTTCGGCGAGCTGGTCGCGCCAGCGGCGCAAGGCGGGATACGGGTGAAGATCGACGCCTTGCCACGCGGCACCCGTCACCCACGGGTAATGCGCGATGTCGGCGATGGTCAGCTCGTTGCCCGCGAGATACTCGACGACGGCCAGGCGCTTGTCGAGCACCCCGTAGAGCCGCGCCAAGTCGTTGCGCAGCATCGTGGCCGCCTGCTCGTTCTTCTCCTTGAGGCCGATATAGAAGAGCCAGAACGCGTCGGGCGACACGCCGCTCGCTTCGACTTGCAGCCATTGCAGCGTCGAATAGCGCGCGGGCCCCTTATAGGGCAGAAGCCGGCCGGTCTTCTCGGCGAGATAGACCAGGATCGCGGCACTCTCGAACACCGTCATCTTCGCCCCGCCCGGGCCGTCGGGATCGACCAAAGCCGGAATCTTGCCGTTCGGATTGATCTGCAGATATTCGGGCGTCTTGTGCTGGCCGGTCGTCAGGTCGACTTTGATCGCGGTGTAGGGCAGTGCGAGCTCCTCCAGCGCGATCGGGATCTTGCGGCCGTTCGAGGTGGGCGTGGTGTAGAGATCGATCATGCGGCGTTCCGATCTTCCTTGGGCAGGATCGCGTAAGGATGCGCCACGCCGCGCATGCCCATCATGCGCTGCGCCCAGTCGCGAATATTCGGGAACGCGGCCGCGTCGAACCCCGCCTCCTCCGCGACCGCGATCCAGGCGAAGATCGAGATGTCGGCGATGGTGGGATGGAGCCCGGCGACGAATTTCGTGCCGCCCAGATGCCGATCGAGGAATTCGAGATTGGTCCGCACGCGCGGCTCCAGCCAGCCCAAAGCCGGATGCTCGGGCTGGTTCATGAATTTGCGGATGAAGCGCACATTGCCCAGCGGCGTGAGCCGGTCGAGATCCCAGGCGAGCCATTCGGCCACGCGCCTTCGCTCGGCCGGCGTCTTGCCGCCGAACTTGCCGTACTTCTCGGCGAGGTACTGCAAGATCACGGCGGATTGCACGATCGCCTCGTCGCCGTCGACCAAAGCGGGCACTTGCTGGAAGCGGTTGATCTTGGCGTAGCCTGGCGTCTTGTGCGCGCCGGCTTGCATGTCCATGTGCTTGTAGTCGTAGGCCACGCCGAGCATGTTCAGCATCAGCCCGATCTTGCCGCACGGGATCGACAGATGAAGGCCGTACAGCACCGGCACGTCGCGCTTGGCGCGCTTGGGGATGTCGTAGCCCGCGACCTTCTTGATCGCCGCTCCCTTGGCGGCTTTCTTGGCCGATTTGACCGCGGCGGCCTTGATCGCCCCCGTCGCCTTCAGGACCTTTTTGGCCTTGGGCGCTTTCTTCTTCGCGGGCTTTTTCTTGGCGGCCATGACTCGAACCCTCCTACGGGGAGGATCCGAGCCTAGCGCGTGCACCGGCGGGACGAAACCGCTTTCGGCGTCGCAGACGGACCGGCCACTGCCCCCAAGACACTGCTATCGGGCAGCCCCAAGTTTGAAACTGCAATCGTATTGTGGCATTTTCTCGTTTTCTACCCTAAGGGAGGAAAAAAATGAAAAAACAAGGCTCTGGTTTCTTCTGCTTCCAAGGAATCTTCCGCGTCGTCGGCACGTCGCCGGACGGCGATTCGGTTCGTTTCGTCGTCGCCGATCCAGATGCCGTAGACCAAGCGCTCGCGACGTTCGGCGATGGCATCAAAATCAAATGGAAAGGCCCCAAAGACGGCCCGAAGAACGCGTGCCAGCTTCGCTTCGAGGCTATCGACGCGCTAGAGACTCATTATCAACAGGGCGGCGACGAATTCGGACACCAGCCCAAAGGGTTGGCGCAAGCGGCGCGCGACCGCCTGATCGAACTGCTCGGCATCACCGGCGTTGTATGGGGCAAGTCTGAGAAATCCCCGAAGATCAAGTCAGCCGGCGACGACAAGCCGGGTTACATTCTAACGCGCGGCGCGGACAATCGGAAGTACGGTCGGCCGGTCGCGTTCGTCTACGCTGGCAAGGCGCCCGTCGCCGATGGCCAACGGTTCCGGCTGGAGGCGAATCATCTTCGCAAGAGCGTCAACTATCGCGTCGCCGCGGAAGGTCTTGTCTACCCGACCTACTACAGAAAGCTGTTCGGCGATCTGCGCGACGAGTTCGACGACGCGATCGCAAATGCCCGCAAGACCGCGAAATCGGGCTCACTCTACGCGAAGGACCGTACCAACAAGGGCCTCGATCTTTCGACGAAGACCGTGATCGCGACCGACGCGCCGATCATGCCCAAACTGTTCCGGCGGCTCGCGGAACACTTCAATGCCGGCGGCAAGGTCGGCGGCTTCCGAGATTTTCTTCTGAGTAAGGAGGATGATCTCGCAATGGAAGTGGGCGGCCATGAAACGCATTTCGCAACCTTCGTCGAAATCCAGGGAACGAAAATCCGCCTGACAGTTCCGCCGGAACGGCTGCTGTTCATGAAATAAAAACGCGCGAGTGGGTGCGCCGAAAGCGCGCCCTACCCCGCCAGCTTCGCCTTCAAGATCTCGTTGACCTTGGCCGGGTTGGCTTTGCCGCCCGTGCCCTTCATCACCTGACCGACGAACCAGCCGAACAGCGTGACTTTCCCCGCGCGATACTCGGCCACTTTGGCTTCGTTCTCGGCCATCACCTTGGCGATGGCGGCGTCGATGGCCCCCGTGTCGGTGACCTGGCGGAGGCCCTTTTCCTCGACGATCGAGGCGGCATCCTTGCCGGTTTCGACCATGATCGCGAACACGTCCTTGGCGATGCGCCCCGAGATCGTGTCGTTCTCCATGAGGTCCAGCAGCCCGGCGAGGTTCTTGGCCGAGACGGGCGAGTTGGTCACGTCCTTGCCCTGCTTGTTGAGCGCGCC
>JAMNXK010000085.1 GCA_023653245.1 Tagaea sp. | reverse complement strand
TGGTCGCCCATATGCGCTCGCCGAAAGTGCCGGCGACGCATATGAACACGCGCCATATCGTCACGACCAAAGCGTGGTTCGGCGGCGGCGGCGATTTGACGCCGATGACCCCGCACGAATCCGACACCGCGCATTTCCACGCGGCCTATCGCCAAGCCTGCGACCGGCACGATCCGTCGTACTACCCGCGCTACAAAGCGTGGTGCGACGAATACTTCTTCCTGCCCCATCGCAACGAGCCGCGCGGCGTGGGCGGCATCTTCTACGACAATCTCGATAGCGGCGACTGGAATCGGGATTTCGCCTTCACCCGCGACGTGGGCCTCGCCTTCCTCGCCGCCTTCCCGCCTTTGGTGCGCGCCCATATGCGCGAACCCTGGACGGACGCCGAGCGCGAGCACCAGCGCGCGCGGCGGGGGCGCTATGTCGAGTTCAATCTGCTTTACGATCGCGGCACGACCTTCGGCCTCAAGACCGGCGGCAATGTCGAAGCGATCCTGATGAGCCTGCCGCCCGACGTCGGCTGGCCTTAGTTTTCCTTCGCGAATCGCCGCGCGACGGCGAGGAATCCCGCGAGCGTTTTGGACGGATTGTCGCGCTTCCACGCCAGATGCAGCTCCGCGTCGGGCGAGTCGCCGGGCGCGAAGGGGCGATAGACCACGCCATCCAACCGCAGCCGCGTGACCGAGCGCGGCACGATGCCGATCCCCATGCCCGCCCCCACCAAGCCGACGGTGGTGTGCAGCTGCTGGACCTCTTGGACGATGTTCAGCGTCACGCCCGCTTTTTCGAAGCGCGCGCGAAAGCGGCTTTCGATATAGCGCCGCTGCGGCGGGGGCGTGGTGATCAGATCCTCGCCATCGAGTTCGGCGATCGGGATTTCGGGCCGCGCCGCCAAGCGATGGGTCTTGGGCAGCGCCACCAGATAGGGCTCCGCGTGCAGCTTCAGCCGGTCGATACCCTTGGCCGTCGCCAAGGGCCGCAGCAAGCCCGCGTCGATCCGGCCCGAGGCGATGGCTTCGATCTGGTCCCCCGAGACGCTCTCCAACAGCGAGACCATCACCGACGGCATGGCGCGGCGATAGGCGAGCATCAGTTGCGGCAGCACGCCGTAGGGCGAGGCTTCGACGAACGCGACGGTCAAATGTCCGATCCGGCCCGCGGCGGCGCGCTTGGCGAGATCGAGCGAGCGATCCATCCGGCGCAGCAGCTCGCGCGTTTCCTCGAGGAAGACGCGGCCCGCATCGGTCAGCGCCACGCGCTTGGGGCTGCGCTCGAACAGGCGCACGTCGAGCGACGCCTCCAGCCGCGCGATCTGCTGGCTGAGCGCGGGCTGGGTCAGGCGCAGGCGCTGGGCGGCCTTGGAGAAGTGGAGTTCATCGGCCACGGCGACGAAGGCGAGCAGTTGCCGGCGATCCATCCGGGGACTCCAATCATAACGAAAATCGATTGTAACATAGCATAGCATTAGGAAATAGTTGCGGTAACCGGCACTCGACCGGGAGGGAGGACACGCGCTTGACCGACGGCCGCCGCACGCCGCCAAACGTCCTGTTCGTCTGCGTCGATCAATGGCCCGCCGGGCTCTTGGGCTGCGCGGGACACGCCGCCATCGAAACCCCGACGCTCGACGCGCTGGCGGCGATGGGCACGCGCTTCACCGCCTTGCACGCCGAAACGCCGATCTGCATCCCCGCGCGCCGCTCGATGATGACCGGTACGGCACCGCGCCGGCATGGGGACCGCGAGTTCCAGACCGCCTTGCCCATGCCCGCCGATCTGCCGACCTTGGCCGCGACGTTCCGCGCCCACGGCTATCAGGCCCAAGCGGTGGGCAAGCTGCACGTCTATCCCCAGCGCGACCGGATCGGCTTCGACGACGCGCAGCTCGCCGAAGAAGGGCGCGGCCATCTGGGTGCCACCGACGATTACGAGATCTTCCTCGCCGACCGCGGCTTCGCCGGCCGCCAATTCCTGCACGGCATGAGCAACAACGAGTACGACTGGCGGCCCTGGCATCTGCCGGAAGACACCCACGTCACCAATTGGATCACCTGGGCGGCATCGCGCGCGATCAAGCGGCGCGACCCGACGCGCCCCGCGCTGTGGCACGTCTCCTACACCCATCCCCATCCGCCGATCGTGCCGCTCGAGTCCTATCTCGCGCGCTATCGCGATCGGCCGGTCGAATTGCCCCCGATGGGCGACTGGGCGCGCGCGCCCGAGCGACTTGCGCACGCGTTGCGCGCGGCGCGTGCCTATTGGCCGCAACTGCCGCCCGAGCGGCACCGCGACATGCTGCGCGCCTTCTACGCGCAATGCACCCATATCGACCATCAGCTGCGCGTGCTGATCGGCACGCTGCGCGAAGAAGACGTGCTCGACGACACCGTCATCCTGGTCGTCGCCGATCACGGCGACATGCTGGGCGCGCACGGGCTCTACGCCAAACGCCTGATGTACGACGGCTCGGTGCGCGTGCCCGCCATCCTGGTGCGTCAAGCCGGCGCCGAGCCCGCCCCCGGCCGCGTCGATCCCCGTCTGGCGGGATTGCGCGACGTGATGCCGACGCTGCTCGACGCCTGCGGCCTGCCGATTCCCGAAACCTGCGACGGGCTGTCGCTGTTGGGCGCAACCGTGCGCGAGACGATCTATGGCGAATCGCTGACCGGTGCGAAGGCCACGCGCATGGTGCGCGACGCGCGCCACAAGCTGATCTGGTATCCGGCGGGGAACGTCTTCCAGCTGTTCGATCTGACCGACGACCCGCACGAATGCGTCGATCGCGCCGGCGACGCGTCCCACGCAAGCGCGCTCGAACGGCTGAAAGCGGCGCTCGCCAAGGAGCTCTACGGCGAAGACGCCGCTTTCCTGCGCGACGGCGTCCTGGTCGGCATGGCCGACCCGCCCTTCTCGGCCAATCCCAATCGCGGGCTGTCGGGCCAGCGCGGCCTGCATTTCCCGTCGATCCCGCCCACCGATGCCGCCAAAGTCGTGGGGGCCGGATGAGCGGCGCGGTCTATCCCGATCTGCGCGGCAAACGCATTTTGGTCACCGGCGGTGCGACGGGGATCGGGCGGCGCGTGGTCGAAGCCTTCCTGGCGCAAGGCGCGTCGGTCGCCGCGATCGACATCGATGCCGGCGCGATCGCCGCCCTGACCGCGGCCCATCCGGGAGCGGCTTTGCGCGTCCATCGTGCCGATCTGACCGACGCCGGCGCGCGCGCCGAAGCCTTCGCCGCGTGCGGGCCGTGCGACGTCCTGATCGCCAACGCCGCCGACGACACGCGCCACGCCTGGGATACGCTCGACGAGGCCGGCTGGCGGCGCGCGCTCGCCATCAATCTCGATCACCAATTCTTCGCCGCCCAATGGGCCGCGCGCGCCATGACCGACGCCAAGCGCGGCACGATCGTGCTGATGGGCTCGGTCGCCGCGCGCCGCGGCTGGCCGGCGATGGCGGGCTACCTGACCGCCAAGGCCGGGGCCGAAGGACTGGTGCGGGCGCTCGCGCGCGAGCTGGGCCCGTCCGGCGTGCGCGTGGTCGGCGTCGTTCCCGGCGCCATCGAAACCGAGCGCCAGACGCGGCTGTGGCAGACGCCCGACCGCGTGCCGCAGATCCTGGCGGCGCAAGCGATCCCGGTGCGCCTGGACGGCGGCGACGTCGCGCGCCTGATCCTGTTCCTTTCGTCCGACGAAGCGCGCGGCTGCACCGCGCACAGCTACGTCGTCGATGCCGGTCTCGTTTGAGTTCGCGTCCGCAACCAGAACCAAGGGGGGAAACCACATGACCAAGTCCATTTCGCGCCGCGCGGCGCTCGCCGCCGGTGCGGCTTCGCTGGCATTGCCGTCGATCGCGCGCGCGCAGAGCGGCGGGGCGCTGACCTATCTGGGCTGGAGCCACACCGAAGCCGGCTCGAAGCCATTCCTCGACGGCGTCTTCGCCGACTTCAAAGCCGCGAACCCGACGGTCAATTTCGACACCGTCGGCGTTCCCTTCGGTCAGATGGAGACCACGGTTTTCCTGCGCAAACGCTCGAACCAGCGCACCGACGTGCTTCAGGTGCAGGAGCGCTGGCTCGCCACCTTCGTGGCGGCGGGCGGACTCGCCGACGTGGACGCGGTGTTCGGCGCCGCCAATCTCGACCGCTTGATCCATCCCACCGCGATGGCGATGAGCCGCGTGCGCGGCGGGCGCTTCGGCGTGCCGTGGGTGACGGGATCGACGGGTCTGGTGGCGAACACGAAACTGCTGGCGGAAGTCGGCGTCCGCAAACCCGAGACGATGGACGAGTTCCTCGACGCGCTGCGCCGGATCAAGCGCGCCAAGCCCAATTCCAGCCCGCTGGGCATCACCACCAAGAACACCTCGCTCACCCAGCTCGAAACCCAGCTGTTTTTCTGGCAATTCGGCGCGCGCTTCTTCGACGAGACCGGCGGCGTGACCATCGACACGCCCGCGGCGCACCAGGCGCTCGAGTTCCTGGCGACGTGCGTGCGCGAAGGCCTGCTGCTGCCCGGCAACGACCGCTTCGATTTCCGCCGCCTGTTCGCCCAAGAGCTGGTCGCCTTCTATCCCGACCCGCCGCTCGCCAGGGCGTTCGCGCGCGCGCAATCGGGCCAAGGCGAAGCCTACGACCGCAACATCGCGCCGATGGCCACGCCGGTCTTGCGCCGGGGCGACGATCCGGTGTGCATCCAGTGGGCGCATCTGCTGTGCTTCCCCAACGCGTCCGGCGCCAATCCGACCGCCGCCGGGGCGGTGGGAAAATTCGTCGAGCATCTGACGAAGCCGGAGACCCAGCTCGCCTATTTCCGCACCGCCGGCGTCTTCCCATCGACCAACGCGGCCTTGGCGACGCTCGCATCGGACAGCTACGTCACCGAGTGGGTGGCGCTGTCGCGCCACGCGCGGCCCGACGAGATCGCGCGATTCTCCAACGGTCCGCAGCTGCGTGACGCGATCGGCGAGGAGGTCGTCGCCGCGATGCTCGGGCAGAAGACCGCCAGCGCCGCCGTGACCGCGATGGCCCAGCGCCTGACCGCGATCGGCCCCAAGACGTGATCCTGGCGGCGCGAAGCTTCGGCGGCGGGCGGGCGTGGTTCGGCTTCGCGCTGACCGTGCCCGCCCTCGTCGCCTTCGCGACGCTGATCCTGGGGCCGTTCCTGGCCTCGGTCTGGTACGCGTTGCACGAATACCGGATCGAGTCGATCGAGCCGACCTATGTCGGGCTCGACAATCTGCGCCGCCTGTGGGCAGAGACGACGTTCTGGCAATCCTGGCGCACCACCATCGTCTACGTCCTCGCCACCACGGCGCTGACCGCGACGACGGGCACGGTCTACGCGCTGCTGCTCAACGAACCGATGCGCGGGCGCGCGCTGTTGCGCGCGGCCTCGCTCCTGCCCTGGGTGCTGCCCAGCACCGTAACCGCGTTCTTGTGGGCGTGGCTGTTCCACGGCCAATACGGCGTGGTCAACGCGGGCCTGCTGACCACCGGCATCATCGACCGGCCCTTCTTTTGGCTGTCCACCGATACCGGCGCGCTCGCCGCCGTGATCCTGGCCAAGGTCTGGCTCTCGACGCCGATCGTGATGCTGTTCGTGCTCGCAGCACTGCAGTCGCTGCCGGTCGAACAGGTCGAGGCCGCGCGCCTGGACGGCGCCGGCGATTTCGCGGTCTTGCGCTTCGTGGTGCTGCCGCACATCTCGCGCACGCTCGGGATCGTGATCGTGCTGCAGGCGATGGGCAATCTGCAGCTCTTCGACATCATCTACGCGATGACCGCCGGCGGCCCGGTGCGCGCCACGACCGTGCTGTCGATCGAGGTCTACCGGCGCGCCTTCGAGCAATGGAATCTCGGCATGGCGGCGGCGGTGGGGCTCGTCTGGTTCGCCACGATCGCGGTCGTGGCGGTCGTCTATTTGCGCATGCTGCTGAAGGACGACGCGCGATGAAGCCCATGGTGCTCGCCTCGCGCGCGGTTCCGGCTTTGCTGTTGCGCAGCGGACTGTTGCTTGCGCTGCTGGTCTTCCTGTTCTTTCCGATCTACTGGATGGTGGCCACGTCGTTCCGCCCGGCGACGGAGATTTTCGTCCAATTCCCGACGCCGTGGCCCGCGGCGCCGACCTTCGCCAATTTCGCGCGCGCGTGGAGTCAGTCCGACCTGCCGCTCTATTTGCGCAACAGCCTCATCGCGGCCGGCGGATCGGCCGTCCTGACCACGAGTCTCGCCGCGCTGGCGGCCTACGGCTTCGCCAAGTACCGCTTCGCCGGGCGCAAGCCGATCATGTATCTGATGATCTCGGCCCAGATGTTCCCGTTCGCGGTGGTGTTGATCAGCCTTTATTCCCTGCTGCAGACGCTGGGATTGCTCGACACGCTCGCGGGGCTGACCATCGCCTATATCGTGTTCGCGCTGCCGGCGGCGATCTACATCCTCTATTCCTTCTTCGTGCGCCTGCCCGACGAGCTGCTCGAAGCCGCGCGCATCGACGGCGCGGGCGAGATCCAGATCTTCCTGCGCGTGGTTCTACCGCTGTCGATCCCCGCCTTGATCGCGGTGGGCATCTACTCGTTCATGTGGGCGTGGAACGATCTGCTCTATTCGCTGACCTTGGTCACGCGCGACAACACGCGCACGATCGGGCCGGGCCTATTGCTGGCGTTCTTCGGCGAGATGCAGCAGGACTGGGCCGGCGCCATGGCCGCCTCGATCCTGGCGTCGCTGCCGGCGGTCGCGATCTTCGGCGTGCTGCAGCGCTTTTTCGTCCAGGGATTGACCACCGGCGCGGTCAAAGCCTGACGCCGCCGTCAGCCCTCCGCGTCGCGGAATTGCGGATCGGCGACCATCGCGCGCACGCCGGGCCCGTCGATCAGGCAAGAAGCGAGCAGCGACGGCGCGGCGCCGCCCGGCGTTTCGGCGCAGGGCAGCAGCAAGCGCTGGAAACGCGCGCGCCGGCGCCCGTCGCTCAGCTCGACCTCGTGCAGCGTGGGCGCCGCGAGCCGCACGCAGCGGACGAAATCGGCCTCGAGCGCGCGCGCGCGCGCATCTCGGCCAGCTCGCCGTTTTCGGGCGGCAGATCGAGCGCGCGGTTACAAAACCCGCGGAAATCCCGCCTCGACCAGAAGTTTTTCTTTCGCCAGCCGGAAATCCGACGCGATCCACCGCGTTTCGATCTCGTCCAACAGCCGGCCGAGCTCCGGCCCGGGTGCGATCCCGCGCGCGCGCAAATCGTCGCCGGTGACCGGCAGGACCGGACGCCGCCAGTCTTTCGCCATTTCGTAAAGCGCCGCGTCCGACGATCGCGCGCCGTCGAGCAACGCGCGATCGATCGTGTCCGCGCCCAAGGCGTAGAACGCGCGGCGCAAGCTTCGCGCGTCCGCTTCGACGGCGAGCTCGATTTTCGGCGCGCGCAGACGCGCCAGCCGCGCCGCTTCGGCGTTCGACAGCCGCCAGCGCGCGGCGAAAACTTTCGCGTCGAGCGGCACGCACGCGAGCGCGCGGATCGGATCGGGCGTCTCGCCCA
>JAMNXK010000084.1 GCA_023653245.1 Tagaea sp. | reverse complement strand
GCGCGCAAATCGCTGAAACTCCAGCTTTTCCTGGTGATTTCGGGGGGTGCGACAAAAGGGCACTGGCGCCAAGCTTTTACCCCCGAAGGCCAGGGTTGAGATGGCCGCTTTGCCTCGTGTAGGGTCCGGACGATTCCAGGCCGCGCCGTTCTCGTGTCGCGGTCCCCAACTCGAACGATAGGCAGTCCATGCGCTCGATCGTGTCCGTCCGCGCCGTCGCGGCTTTCGCCGTCCTGGCTTTCGTGGCGATTTTCGCGGGCGCGGCCGTCGCCGGCCAGCCCCAGCCCTGGCAGCTCGGCTTCCAGCCCTCGGCCAGCCCGATCAAGGATTTCATCGGCAGCTTCCATAACATGCTGCTGGTGATCATCACGCTGATCACCGTCTTCGTGCTGGCGCTGCTGCTCTACACGATGGTGCGGTTCCGCGCCGCGGCGAATCCGACGCCGTCCAAGACCGCGCATCACACGGGCTTGGAAATCGTCTGGACGGTGGTGCCGATCCTGATCCTGGCGGTGATCGCCGTGCCGTCGTTCAAGCTTCTGTACTTCGCCGACAAGGCGCCCGACGCCGAGTTCACCCTCAAGGTCACCGGGCATCAATGGTACTGGACCTACCAGTATCCCGATCACGGCGAGTTCCAGTTCGACAGCTACATGGTCCAAGACGGCGACCTGAAGCCCGGCCAGCCGCGCCTGCTCGAGGTCGATAACCGCGTCGTCGTGCCGGTGGGCGCCAAGGTCCGCGTCCTCATCCACGGTGCGGACGTGATCCATTCCTGGTTCATCCCGGCGCTGGGCGCGCAGAAATACGCCATGCCCGGCCGCATCAACGAAATCTGGATGATGGCCAGCAAGCCCGGCGTCTATTACGGCCAGTGCAATCAGATCTGCGGCGTGAACCACGCTTACATGCCCATCGCCGTCGAGGCGGTGGACCGCGCGACCTTCGATCGCTGGACGGCCGAAGCCAAGCGCCGCTTCGCCCAGGACGGCTTGCCGCCGCTTTCGGTCGCCGATCTGCGCGAGCTCGACGCCCGCACCCAGACCGCCCTCAACGTCGCCCGCTAAGTCACCTAGCGCCGAAGGAAGCATCCCATGAGCGCCACCCACGATCACGCCCACGGCCACGATCACTCGCACGGGCACGACGACCACCACCACACGCCCTATGGCTGGCGGCGCTGGGTCTACTCGACCAACCACAAGGACATCGGGACGATGTACCTGGTGTTCTCGGTGCTCGCGGGTTTGCTGGGCGGCGCCTTCTCGGTGTGGATGCGCATGGAGCTGCAAGCCCCGGGCATGCAGTACATGGTCGACGGCCACCAGTGGAACATGGTGATCACCGCCCACGGCCTGATCATGGTGTTCTTCGTGGTCATGCCGGCGCTGATCGGCGGCTTCGGCAATTGGTTCATCCCGATGATGTGCGGCGCGCCCGACATGGCCTTCCCGCGCATGAACAACATCTCGTTCTGGCTGCTGCCGCCGGCCTTCCTGCTGCTGCTCGGCTCGGCCGTTCTCGGCGGCGGGGCGGGCGTGGGCTGGACGATCTATCCGCCCTTGTCCAACGCGCAGTACCATCCGGGACCTGCGATGGACATGGCGATCCTCAGCTTGCACGTCGCCGGCGCCTCCTCGATCCTGGGCGCGATCAATTTCATCACCACGATCTTCAACATGCGCGCGCCGGGCATGACCATGCACCGCATGCCGCTGTTCTTGTGGGCGATGCTGCTGACCGCGTTCCTGCTCGTGCTGTCGCTGCCGGTGCTCGCGGGTGCTATCACGATGCTGCTCACCGATCGGAATTTCGGCACGCATTTCTTCGAGCCGGCCGGCGGCGGCGACCCGATCCTGTTCTTGCACCTGTTCTGGTTCTTCGGGCACCCCGAGGTCTACATCATGATTTTGCCGGCCTTCGGCATCATCAGCCATGTCGTGTCGACCTTCTCCAAGAAGCCGATCTTCGGCTATCTGGGCATGGCCTACGCGATGACGGCGATCGGCGTGGTCGGCTTCGTCGTCTGGGCGCACCACATGTACACGGTGGGCCTCGACGTCGACACGCGCGCCTATTTCACCGCCGCGACGATGGTCATCGCCGTGCCCACGGGCGTGAAGATCTTCTCCTGGATCGCCACGATGTGGGGCGGATCGATCGAATTCCGCGTGCCGATGCTGTGGGCGGTGGGCTTCATTTTCCTGTTCACCGTCGGCGGCGTGACGGGCGTGGTGCTCGCCAACGCGGGTGCGGACATCGCGCTCCACAACACCTACTACGTGGTCGCGCATTTCCACTACGTGCTCTCGCTCGGCGCCGTTTTCGGCATCTTCTGCGGCTTTTACTACTGGTGGCCCAAGATGACCGGGACCGAGTTCCCCGAGCTGTGGGGCAAGATCCATTTCTGGACCACCTTCGTGGGCGTGAACCTGACCTTCTTCCCGCAGCATTTCCTGGGTCTGGCGGGCATGCCCCGGCGCATCCCGGACTATCCGGACGCGTTCACGGGCTGGAACCTGGTCTCGTCCTACGGCGCCTATATCTCCTTCGGCTCGACGCTGATGTTCGTGGCCATGACCCTCTACGTGCTCTTCAACGGCAAGAAGGTCACGGCGGCGAATCCGTGGGGCCTGCCGGCCGACACGCTCGAATGGACCGTGCCGTGCCCGGCGCCGCACCACACCTTCGAGGAACTGCCCAAGATCGCCAAGACGGCGCATCACTGAGCCATGGCGGCGGACGGGGGCACCCAAGCGCTGACGGCGGCGCGCGACGGCGGGGCGGCGGATTTCGTCGCCCTGTTGAAGCCGCGCGTGATGAGCCTGGTGGTGTTCACCGGGCTGATTGGCTTGATGCTCGCCCCCGAAACGATGCTGCATCCCTTCGAAGCGGCGGTTTCGGTGCTGTGCATCGCGGTGGCCGCGGGCGCCGCGGGCGCGGTGAACATGTGGTACGACCGCGATATCGACGCGGTGATGGCGCGCACCAAGGATCGGCCGATCCCCTCGGGCGCGATCGAGCCGGCCGAAGCTTTGGCGTTCGGCATCGTGCTGTCGATCGCCTCGGTCCTGACGATGAGCTTGGTCGCGAATTTCGCGGCGGGCGCGCTGCTGGCGCTGTCGATCGCGTTCTACGTCTTCGTCTACACGATGTGGCTCAAGCGGCACACGGCGCAGAACATCGTGATCGGCGGGGCGGCGGGCGCCTTCCCGCCGATGATCGGCTGGGCGGCGGCGACGGGCGAGATTTCCGTGGCCTCGGTCGCGCTGTTTCTGATCGTGTTCATGTGGACGCCGCCGCATTTCTGGGCGCTGGCGCTGTTCCGCGCGGGCGACTACGCCAAGGCCGGCGTGCCGATGCTGCCCGTCGTGGCCGGCAAGCGCGAGACGCGCCGCCAGATCCTGATCTATTCGCTGCCGATGGCGGTCCTGGGCGTGTCGCCGTCGCTGCTCGGCGTCACGGGCCCGATCTATGCGGGCCTGGCCGCATTGCTCGGTTTCGTGTTCGTGGCCGGCGCCTGGGCGGTGTGGCGCGACGGCGCGCACCCGGACGCGGACAAAGCCGATTTCGCCGAGCCCGCCGCCAAGCGGCTGTTCGGCTATTCGATCGTCTATCTGTTCTTGCTGTTCGGTTTCATGCTGCTCGACCGCGTGGCGCTGGGAGGCTGACGCCATGCCGGTGCATCCCGAGATCGATCCCGCCAAGGTCACGCCCGAAATGTGGAAGGCGCGGCGCGGCAAGAATATCGCGATCGCCGTGGCGGTCGCCGCGTTCTGCGCGCTGTTCTACGCCATCACCGTCGTCAAGATGATCAAGTGAGATGACCGAAGCAGCACCCCGCAATTCGAACGCCCGCACCGCCTTGATGGCGGGCAGCATCGTCGTGGGCATGCTGGCGCTGGCCTTCGCCTCGGTGCCGCTTTACCGGCTGTTCTGCCAGATCACCGGCTTCGGCGGCACGCCGCTGGTCGCCGAGCGCGCGCCCGACGCGGTGGGCGAACGCGCGCTGACCGTGCGCTTCGACGCCAACGTGATGGGCGGGCCCAACGCGCTCGCCTGGCGCTTCGAAGGTCCGCGCCCGATCCGCGTGCAGGTCGGCGAGGACCATCTGATCCACTATCGTGCGACCAATCGCGGCGCGGTCGAGGCGACCGGGACGGCGACGTTCAACGTCACGCCGCTCAAGGCCGCGCCGTATTTCCACAAGATCGCGTGTTTCTGCTTCACCGACCAGGCGCTGGCGCCGGGCGAGAGCATGGACATGCCCGTGTCGTTCTACGTCGATCCGGCGATCGACAAGGACCCCAATCTTCGCGACGTGACCACGATCACGCTGTCGTATACCTTCCACCGGGCGGCCCAAAAGACCGCCGACGCGAGCGCCCCGCGCAACCGAGGCGACTAACGAGGATCCGGACCATGGCCCAATCGCATTCCCACGGCGCCAAAGCCCCTTACCATCTTGTCGAGCCCAGCGGCTGGCCGGCGGTGGGCGCGATCGGCGCGTTCGTCCTGACCTTCGGCTTCGTCGCCACGCTCCATCCCGATCTGTTCGGCAAGGCGGCCGAGGGCTTCTTCAAAGCGCTCGGGCCGTGGAAGGTCGTCATTGGCCTGGCCATCGTCGGCTTCACGATGTGGGGCTGGTGGCGCCAGGTGGTGAAGGAAAGCATGACCCCCGGCTTGCACACGCCGGTCGTGCGCCTGGGCTTGCGCTACGCGATGTTCCTGTTCATCGCGTCGGAGGTGATGTTCTTCGTCGCCTTCTTCTGGTCCTATTTCCACTTCTCCTTCTATCCGGACCTGCACACGATCGGGAAAGTCTGGCCGCCGAAGGACATCGTCACCTTCGATCCGTGGGATCTGCCCTTCCTCAACACGCTGATCCTGCTGACCTCGGGGGCCACCGTCACCTGGGCGCATCATTCGCTGATCGAAGGCAACCGCCAGGGGCTGATCTGGGGTTTGGTGCTGACCGTGACGCTGGGCATCCTGTTCACGGCCTGCCAAGCCTACGAGTACGGCCACGCCGCTTTCGGCTTCAAGGACAACATCTACACCTCGGTCTTCTTCATGGCGACCGGGTTCCACGGATTCCATGTGCTGGTCGGGACCATCTTCCTGATCGTGTGCCTGGTGCGCGCGATCAAGAACCAGTTCACGCCCGAACGGCATTTCGGCTTCGAGGCGGCGGCTTGGTACTGGCACTTCGTCGACGTGGTGTGGCTGTTCTTGTTCGCCGTCATCTACGTCGCGGGCGAAGGCCCGGTCAGCCTGCCGGGCCACGGCCCTTGGTCGAGCTGAATCTTTCCTCTCGATGACGCGACGCCCGCCGGTTCGGGACCGGCGGGCGTTTTCGTTTGGGCGAAAATGTTGAACAGACTCGTTCCGGGGTTCGCACCCCGCCTGGTTCCCACGTTGATCTCGCTGCCCGGGATCGCGATGCTGCTCGCCCTCTCGGGATGGCAGTTGTCGCGCCATGTCGAGCGCTCGGCCGAAAACGAGTTGCGCCAGACGCGTCTCGCCCAGCCGGCCGTCGATATCGACGCGGCCTTGGCCGATCCGGCCGCCGATCGTTTCCGCCGCGTGCGCGCGGAAGGCGTGTGGGCGCATGACCGCGAGCTTTACGTCTATGGCCGCTCGCAGCGCGGCAACGACGGCTTCTACGTCGTCACGCCGCTGCTGCGCGACGGCGCGCCGGCGCTGCTGGTCAATCGCGGCTGGGTCGACAAGCCGCGCCATCTGCCCGCCACGCGGCCCCAAGGCCAGATCGCGGGCCGCGTGTCGGTCGAAGGGGTGCTGCGCGACGAGCCGCGGCGCGGACCGCTGATGCCCGCCAACGAGCCGCATCGCAACCAATGGTTCTGGTTCGATCTGCCGGCGATGGCCGAGCACGCGGGCTTGCCGGCGATCCTGCCGGTCTATGTCGAAGCGTCGCTCGAGCCGCGCAATCCGGGCGGCTGGCCGCTCGGCGGACAGACGCAATTCCAGCTGCCGCGCCCGCATCTGCAATACGCCTTCACCTGGTTCTGCCTGGCGATCGCATTGGCGGCCGTCTACCTCCTTTCCCAACGGCGCAAGTCATGACCCCCGAAACCGCCTACAAGTCGTTGGAGACGCGCTTCAAGCGCATGAATCTGGTGCGCGACGCGATCGCGATGCTCGATTGGGACTCGGCCGCGATGATGCCCGATGGCGGCTCGACCGCGCGCGCCGAGCAGCTCGCCACGCTCAAGGTGCTCGCGCACGAGCAAGCCTGCGATCCCGCGCTGGCCGATCTGTTCGCCGCCGCGCGCGCCGCCGATCCCTGGCAGGACGCCAATCTGCGCGAGATGCGCCGCGATTGGCTGCACGCCACCGCCTTGCCCGCCGATCTGGTCGAGGCGCGCTCGAAGGCCGTCTCCGAATGCGAGATGCGCTGGCGCACCGCGCGCAAGGAAAACGACTTCAAGGGCCTGCTGCCCTCGCTGCGCCGCGTGCTCGATCTCACCAAAGAAGTCGCCGCGATCAAGGCCGTGAAACTCGGCCGCACGAAATACGACGCGCTGCTCGACGAGTACGAGCCCGGCGGCTCGGCCGCCGAGATCGACGCGATCTTCGACGATCTCGCGGCGTTCCTGCCGGACTTCACCAACGCGGCGCTCGATCGCCAAGCCAAGCTGCCCGCGCCGCTGAAGCTAGACGGCCCGTTCCCGGCGGCGGCGCAAAAGGCGCTCGCCCACGATCTGATGGGCGGCGTCGGCTTCGATTTCGCCCATGGGCGGCTCGACACCTCGCATCATCCGTTCTGCGGCGGCGTGCCCGACGACGTGCGCCTGACCACGCGCTGGGACGAGAACGATTTCGCCAAGGGCCTGATGGGCGTGCTGCACGAAACCGGGCATGCGATGTACGAGCGCGGCCTGCCGCCGGCCTGGCGCAATCAGCCGGTCGGCTTCGCGCGCGGCATGAGCGCGCATGAAAGCCAGTCTTTGTTGGTCGAAATGCAGGCCTGCCGGTCGGACGCGTTCCTGAAGTTCCTGGCGCCGAAAGCGGCGGCGGCGTTCGGCAAATCGGGTCCGGCTTGGACGGCCGAGAACTTCGCGCGCGTCTATCGGCGCGTGGCGCGCGGGCTCATCCGCGTTGACGCCGACGAGGTCACCTATCCCGCGCATGTGATCTTGCGCTATCGGCTCGAACGCGCGCTGATCGAGGATCGGATGGACCTCGCCGATCTGCCGGGCGCTTGGAACGAGGGCATGAAGGCGCTGATCGGCGTGGCGCCGCCCGACGATCGCGACGGCTGCCTGCAGGACATCCACTGGCCCGGCGGAGCTTGGGGCTATTTCCCGACCTACACGCTGGGGGCGATGACGGCGGCCCAGCTCTTCGCCGCGGCGAAGAAAGCCGATGCGGGCATCGAGCCCGGCCTCGCCAAGGGCGACTTCGCGCCCTTGATGGGCTGGCTGCGCGCCAATTGGCACGCGCTGGGGGCGTCGCTGTCCACGCGCGAGATGCTGATCCGCGCCACCGGCAAGCCGCTCGACGCCGCCGTGTTCAAGGCGCATCTGAAGGCAAG
>JAMNXK010000083.1 GCA_023653245.1 Tagaea sp. | reverse complement strand
GAGACGCTGCACCATCTCCAGGAGGAGACGGTGCCCGAAGCCGACATCACCGACCGCGCTTCGACCGAAACCGACCGCTTCACCGAGCTGCGCACCCGCGACCGCGAGCGCAAGCTGATCGCCAAGATCGATTCGGCCTTGCGCCGGCTCGACGACGGCTCCTACGGGTTTTGCGAGGATACCGGCGAGCCCATCGGTCTGAAGCGCCTGATCGCGCGGCCGATCGCCACCTTGTCGATCGAAGCGCAAGAACGGCACGAGCGTATGGAGCGCACCCAGCGCGAGGACTGAGTTCCTCCGCGCGGGAGAAGCAAAAAAGCCCGGACGTCGCCGTCCGGGCTTTTTCGTTTTCTATACCGCGATCGGAATCGCCAGCTCGCCGCTGGGGATCGGTACCATGCGCGAGCTCGTCTCCTTGAACATGATTTTCTTCAGATCGACACTGTAGACCAGCGGGCTGTCGTACATGCGCGCGTAGAGCCGCGATTTGGTCATGTCCTTGACCACGACCCATTGCGTGACGCCGTACTCGGTGTCGTTCTTGACGTTCATCGTCGCCTTCGAACGGATTGCCCCTCTGACGATGTCGATGCCGTTGAGCAGGTGGAACGCCTGCGACACCGCTTCGCGGCTGCCGGCGGCGGGCAGGGCGAACTCCTTCATATAGGCCGTGCGCACGAAGCGCGACGCGGGCTGATAGTCGCCGGGAATGCCGGCAAGGCCCGCACCGTGGCCCGGAATGCCGGGATTGCCCGAGGCGGAGCCCGGGAGGGCAAGCGTCAAGCCGCCCAAGGTCACGCTTTCCGGATCCCAGGGCGTGAGATGCGCGTAAAGCCCCAGATTGGCGATCTGCCAGTTGAAGGTCGGCAGGTTGGTCAACACCCGAACGGTGTTGTCGTGCAGCACCGCTTTGCCGCCGATGAACTCGATCACCAAGCTTTGGCCGCTCGTGTCGTGCACCGAGAAATGCAGCGGCAAATACTTGGCTATGACCGCGTCGCCGATCACGCGAACCGAATCGGACTCGAAGGCGGCCCTGACCTCGGCCACGCTGGCGTACTGGCTCAAGGCCCAATCGACGAAAAACGCCACAAAGACGTTTTGCGTGCCCGATCTGCCGCTCATTTGCTGGTAAATCGAGCCGGGCAGCCACAACGCGCCGATCGACAGGCCTTTCTCGTTGAGGCCGTCGGACACGATATCCATGTCGAAACTCGTCATGCCGACATACCCGTATTTCGGCTTGATCGTCATCTTCTCGCCCGCCTCGAGACCGCTCAAATCGTACTCGAGCTTCAGGCCGCGGATCAGGATTTTCGTGGATAGATCGTGCGGGAACTCCATGCTGCGGCCATTCACGTAGCTCTTGTCGTCGGCGATCAGCAGAAAATCGGTGCACATGGGTTGCGCCTTTCCTGGAAAAGCCGGGTCGATGCCCGGCGCCGCCGGAGTATGGGCCTATATCTTTAAAGATTCTATGATTATTCGTTTATCCCGTGAAAAACGAACTCGCGGCCGGACGAAAAGACCCGGACGTCGCCGTCCGGGTCTTTCGATTTCTACACCTCGATCGGAATCGCAAGCTGGCCGCTGGGGATCGGCACTTGGCGGGCCTTCGTCGCCGGGAAGTCGATCTTGCGCAGATCGACGCTGTAGACCATCGGGCTGCCATACATGCGCACGAACAGCCGAAGATTCGTCAGGTCCTTGACCACGACCCATTGCGTCATGTCGTACTCGGTGCCGCCGGATTTCGTCTTGGCGCGGGCGGCGCCCTTGACGATGTCCACACCGTTGAGCAGATGGAACGCCTGGTCGACCGCCTCGTCGGCGGTGGCGGCCGGCAGGGCGAATTCCTTCATATAGGCCGTGCGCACGAAGCGCGACGCGGGCTGGTAGTTGCCGGGGATGCCGGCGAGGCCCGCACCATGGCCCGGAATGCCGGGATTGCCCGACGCCGAGCCCGGCGGTGCGAGCGTCAAGCCGCCCAAGGTGACGCTGTCCGGATCCCAGGGCGTGAGATGCGCGTAGAGCCCGAGATTGGCGATCTGCCAAGGATAGACCGGCAGGTTGGTCAGCACGCGCACTTGGTTGTCGTAGAGCTTCGCTTGGCCTTCGACGAATTCGATCACCAGGCTGGCCCCCGTCGCGTCGTGCACGGTGAAATGCAGCGGCCCGAATTTGGCGACGAACGTATCGCCGATGACGCGCACGGAATCGTCGGCGAACGCGGCTTTGATGTCGGCGACGGTGGCGCAGTGGCCCAGCAGCCAATCGACGAAAAACGCCATCAGCACGTTCTGCGTGCCCGGCGCCGTGCCGCGCGCCTGGTAGCGCGAGCCGGGCAGCCACAACGCGCCGGCCGACAGGCCCTTGACGTTGATGCCGTCGGTGACGAACGGCAAGCCGAAGCTCGACATGCCGACATAGCTGTATTTCGGCGTCGCCGGCATCGTCTCGCTTGCTTCGACTCCGGCCAGCTCGAACCCGATCCCTTGGCCGCGAATATAGATCTGCGTTCGCAAATCCAGCCCGAACTCCATGCTGCGGCCGTTCACGAAGCTTCCGTCTTTCGTCACGAGTAGAAAATCGGTGCACATGGGCTGCGCCTCTCCTGTGAATGCCGGGTCGATGCCCGGCGGCGCACGACTATGGCGTCCGATTGTTACGAATGCGAGGTATAATTACAGTTCCCGTAAAAGAATAGAACTCCGGCGAGGCGACGCGAAAAAGCCCGGACGGTGGCGTCCGGGCTTTTCGATCGGCGGAAAAGGCGGCGGGCGCTATTCGGCGGCGGCGGCGGCCGGGCGCGAGCAGGGGATGTATTCGCGGTCCTTGGCGGTGGAGAGCGCGATCATCGCGTAAGAGCGCATCACGCCGCGGATCGATTTGATGCGCTGGGCGATCAGCGTTTCCAGATCCTCCGGATCGCGCGCGCGCAGCTTGAGCATGTAGTTCCATTCGCCGGTGACGTGGTGGCATTCCTGCACCTCGTCGATGCGGCCGATGGCGTCCAGGAAGCCGGCCTCGTTCTCCGGCCGGTCGATCAGGACGTTGACGAAGGCGAGAACCGGATAGCCGAGCTTGCGCGCGTCCAAGCGCACCGACCAGCCTCGGATGGCGCCCCCCGCGACGAGCTTTTTGACCCGCTCGTTCGTCGCGGAGATAGACAATCCGATGATTTTTCCGAGTTCGGCGAGGGAAGCCCGGGCGTCGGCCTGAAGGGCTTCGAGGAGGGTATGATCGATCCTGTCCATGCCCGCGAATTTCGCTTCGCATTTTGCAAATGTCAAAGGATTTCTTTGGGTTAATCGCCGCAATTTGTCCTAAAATTAGACTGTCTTATCCTGAAAGATCCCTAACCGCTTGACCCGAAACGCCAAGACCCCGCCCAAAGGGCGGGGTCCGGAAGGTTGTATTTGCGGCGCTTAGAAGGGCGAGATGATGTCGATGACTTGGAAGCCCCAGCGCGGTTGCTGCAGATCGCTGAGCGTGCCGCGACCGCCGTAGGCGACTCGCGCTTCGGCCAGGCGATCGTGGCGGATCGTGTTGTCGGACAGAATGTCCGAGGGCCGCGCCACGCCGGTGACCTGCAGGATGCGCGCTTCGTAGTTCACGCGCACTTCCTGGGTTCCGTAGAGCACCAGATTGCCGTTGGGCAGGACTTGCGTGACCACCGCGGCGACCCGCATCGACACGGTCTCGTTGCGCGAGATCGAGCCCGTGCCGGTCGAGTTCGTGGTGCTGTCCGCACCCAGCAGGTTGCCGGTGCCCGCCGAGCCTTGCTGGCCCGGCGTGCCGATGCCGTTGTTGAGACCGGGCTGCTGGCCGGGCAGGCGCGCGATGAGCGCCGCCGGATCGTAGCCGAACAGGCCGCGGATATTCGCCCCGTCGTTGGAGGTGCGGCCGCGCGTCGAGGAGTTCGACAGGCTGGCGTTGTCCGACACGCTGATCACGACCGTGACCACGTCGCCGATCTGGTTGGCGCGCTGATCCTTGAAGAACGCGCGCGCGCCGGTGCGCCAGAGCGAAGCGCCGGCGCGGTCGGGCTCGGGGCGCGGCATCGGCATGGTGATCTTGGGCTGGGCGTCTTGCGGATTGGCGATCGGCGAGAGGCCGGGCTCGCGGCCCATTTCCGAAAGGCGGGTGAAGGTGTTCCCGCAAGCGGCGAGGGAAATCGCCGAGGCGGTGACGAGCGCGATGCGAAGGGTGCGGTTCATGGTCGGTCTCCGTGAGAACGTTTCGTTGGCGGCGTTTATTGCCGGAGGGCGGCGAGGGGGCGGGCGAGCTGGACGGCGACGGTGTCGGTGCCCACGACCACCGCTTCGATCGTGCGGTTGGACTGGAGGTTCACCACGCGGATCGTGTCGCCGCGCGCGCCGTCTTCGGTGGCGCGGCCTTGCGCGCTGAGCTGAAGGTTTCCAGTCTGGAGCACGATGGTGACGCCCGAGCCGCGGGTGACCAGCGTGGGCGCGCGCACGTCGCTCTCGCGCACCGGCTCGCGTTCGCGCAAGCGCACGCGGGCGGTCTGGCCGATCAGGCGCTGGGGATCGGAGATCGCGTCGCGGCGACCGGCGTCCTCGCGGACTTGGGCGAATTCGACATCGTTGGCGCGCACGATCTCGCCGGCGTTGACCGAGCGGCGGAGCACGGGCAGGCGGGCGGTGGCGAAAACGCGGCCGTGCAGCGTCAGGCGCTGGGCGCCTTGATGCGCGCCGCCGGCGACGACGGTGGCGGTGAAACGGCCTTGGGCGCGGTCGACGCTGACGGCGCGGATCTCGATGTCGGTGGGCGCGTCGAGCGGCAGGGAGATGCTCACCGTGCGGCTGCCCAGATCGATCTCGTCGGTGGCGCGCACGCCTTCGAGAGCGAGCGCCCGGCGCAAGGGCGGCAGGATGTCGTTCTGGTCGAGCGTGCGGCCGGCGCGCTCGATCAGCACGCGGTCGAAGCGCGTTTGCGGGCGCCACATCAGATTGTTGGCGCGCGCGATGTCGATCAGCTGCGTCACTTCCACCGACACGCGCCGGCCGGGAGCCGGCGCGCGCAAGACCGCCCGGTCGTTCGACACGCCGTCGAACAGATCGGACAGGCGCACGAATTCGCCTTCGATCGCCACGAGCTCGGTGCGCAGCGATTGGGCGGGTGCCGGCGCGGCCGCGGCGACGACCGCGGCGGCGAGGAAGGCGAGGAAGCAGACGAAGCTTTTCATGGTCGTTCTCCGGCCGGGTTTCGGCTCAGCGCATCTGATTGACGACGTTCAGCATCTGGTCGGAGGCTTGGATGACCTTCGAGTTCATCTCGTAGGCGCGCTGGGCGGTGATCAGCGTGGTGATCTCGTTGACCGAGTTCACGTTCGAGGCTTCGACGAAGCCCTGCTGCAGCGTGCCCACGCCCGCCGTGCCGGCCGTCCCCGTCGTCGCCTGGCCCGACGCTTCGGTCGGCAGGAACGAGGTGTTGCCGATCGGCTGCAGGCCCGCTTCGTTGACGAACGTCGCCATGGTGAACTGTCCGACCTGCTGCAGCGCGGTCTGCCCGGGCACGCGCACGAAGACCTGGCCCGACTGGTTGATCGACACTTCGATCGCGTTGGTCGGAATGTTGCCGGGCCCGAGCACCGGGAAGCCGTCGGCGGTGACCACCGTGCCCTGGTTGTTGAGCTGCAGCGAGCCCGCGCGGGTATAGGCGGTTTCGCCGCTGGGCAGCGTCACCTGGAAGAAGCCCTTGCCTTGGATGGCGAGGTCGAGCGGGTTGTCGGTCTTGAGCAGCGAGCCTTGCTCGTGGATGCGGTAGACGGCGGTGGGCTTCACGCCCAGGCCGATCTGGATGCCCGCCGGCACCGTGCCGCCGGTGTCGGACGCGGCCGTGCCCGCGCGGCGCTGGCCCTGATAGAGCAGGTCCTGGAATTCGGCGCGCTGGCGCTTGAAGCCGGTCGTGTTGAGGTTGGCGATGTTGTTCGAGATGACCTCGACGTTCAACTGCTGGGCCAGCATGCCGGTGGCGGCGGTGTTGAGCGAGCGCATGGCGAGTTCTCCTTCTTGGTCCGGTTCAGGCGACGCGGGCGAGGCGATCGATCGCCTTGCGCGCGCGCTCGTGTTCGCTGTCGATGACGCGTTGCGCCGATTCGTAGCGGCGCGTGATGTCGAGCATGGTGGTCAATTCGCTGATCGAGACGACGTTCGAGCCTTCCAGGATGCCCTGGTGGGTTTCCGCGCGCGCATCGGCGGGAACCGGATCGACGTCGGAGGCGTAGAGCCCGCCGCCCAGGCGACGCAGCGCCTGGTCATCGACGAATTGGACGAGCTGGATGCGGCCCACGCGCTGACCGTCGGCGACGACGTCGCCTTGGCGCGTGATCTCGACGACCTGGGCGGTGGCCGGAATGCGGATCGCCTGGCCGTTCTGGTCGAGGAGCGGGAAGCCTTCGGCGTTGGCCATGCGGCCTTGGCCGTCGAGGCGGAAATTGCCGTCGCGCGTGTAGCGGTTGCCGACCGGCGTCTCGACGACGAAATACGCGTTGCCATGGATGGCGACGTCGAGCGGCGCGTCGGTCTTGATCATGTTGCCCGCGCGCAGATCGCGATACGTGCCGATGCCTTCGACGAACGCCACCTTGCCCGCGCCGTCGCCGCCGACGCCGGGATTGCCGGCCTTGGGCGTCAGGTACGAGGCGAAGAGCAGCCGTTCGGCGCGGAAACCCGTCGTGTTGGTGTTGGCGATGTTGTTCGCCACCGTCTCCATCTGACGGCGCAGCGCGAGCTGGTTCGACAGGGCAAGATAAGTGGCGTTTTCCATCGTCGTCGGGTCCGTCGGTTCGGGTCGCCCTCGATCGGGCTCGGGACATTGGGTAGCAGCCCGCGTGCCAGGCGATCTTCGAAGCGAAATCAAGGGGTTGCGCGGCACGCGCGGGCATGTGATCGTCGTCACCGGCAATTCTTGCCGAGCCGTTCCTGCCGCGCCGGAGGATCGTTTGGACCCGCAAAAGCTCACCCGCGAACTCGATGCCGCCTTCAAGAACCGCGCGCGGCTCTACAAGAACCTGCTCGACGAGCTGACCGCGACGCTGGGGCGCGCGCAGGCCGAGACGGTGCTGGCCGCCGCGATCGAGAAGCGCGGCGAAGAAGCCGGCCGCGCGTTATTCGGGCATTTGAGCGCGCCAACCGCCGCCCAAGTGGCCGACACGTTCCTGGCCGTAAGCCCAGCGGAGGGCACGCTCTTCCCCCATACGCGCACGCAAGACGATGCGGGCCGGGTGACGGTGGCGGTGTCGCGCTGCCCGTTGCTCGAGGCGTGGCGCGAGGATGGGGTGGCCGATGCCGAGATCGCCACGCTGTGCCGGATCGCCGGGCGGTTCGACAATGGCTGCTTCGGGGTGGCCGGCGTGGAATTCGCGGCCGAGACCTGGGCCCCCGGAAAAACCGGGTGCTGCACCTTGCATTTGGGCCCCTCAGGGAAGCGTTGAAAGCCGAAAGCGGCTGGGGCATAGTCCCGCGCCCGTTCGCCCCGGGGCCGCTCCCCACGGCCCGACCTATAAGGTGCGAACCCGTTCGGAGCGTAGCGCAGCCCGGTAGCGCATCAGTCTGGGGGACTGGGG
>JAMNXK010000082.1 GCA_023653245.1 Tagaea sp. | reverse complement strand
TTGAAGTGCTTGACCGTGCCGTTGTCGACCAGGGCCGAGAAGCGCTTCATGCGCAGGCCCATGCCGTAGCCCGTGCCGTCCATCTCGATGCCGATCGCCTTGGTGAACTCGGCGTTGCCGTCGGCCACCATCAGCACCTTGTCGCCGACATTCTGGCTCTTGCCCCAAGCGTCCATCACGAAGGCGTCGTTGACCGAGATGCAGACGATCGTGTCCACGCCCTTGGCCTTGAGCTTGTCGAAGTGATTGACGAAACCGGGCAGATGCTTGGCCGAGCAGGTCGGCGTGAAAGCGCCGGGCAGGCCGAAGATCGCGACCTTCTTGCCGGCGAAAATGTCGTCGGTCGAGATCTCCTTGACGCCGTCCTTGGTCATGTGGCGCAGCTTGACGGACGGGATTTTTTCGCCGGTGTTGATCGTCATGGAAACGTCTCCGGATTTTGAGGGGTGGATGCCCTCGATTTAGGGCTTGGGCGGCGGAAAAGCAACCCGCTCAGGACCGCGCGGCGGCCCGCGCGAAGGCGCCGAGAACCGCATCCTCGGTGAGCAGCTCGGGCAGCGCCAAGCCGCCGGCGGCACCGGGTCCGTAGACCGCGTTGAAAGGAATGCCGTAGCGGCCGAACTCGGCCAGATAGGCCGAAATGCGCGGATCGGGGCGCGTCCAGTCGGCACGAAACGCCAGCACTTCGCCCGACACGAGACGGCGCGCGACCTCGCCGCGCTCGACGATCAGGCGCTTGTTGACCAGGCAGGTCACGCACCATTCGGCCGTCACATCGACGAACACGGTCTTGCCGCCGCGCACGGCGTCTTCGATCGCCGCCCGGTCGAACTCGCGCCACGGAATGGCGCTTTCGGCTTGCGAGGCGGCCGGCGTCTCGGCGAAGCGCAGCGGCAGCACGATCGCGAACACCGCGCAAGCGGCGATCAGGATCGGCCGCGCCTGACTGCGCGCGAGCCCGCGCAAGCCGTGGAGCCCGAGCACCAACGCGCCCAACACGAAGGCCAAACCGGTCGCCGCGGCTTGGCCCGCTTGCTGGGCGAGGACCCATACGAGCCACAGCGCCGTGCCCGCGAGCGCCACGCCCAAGACCGCGCGCAGCTTCAGCATCCAGGCGCCGGGCTTGGGCAGAATGCGCGCGACGCCGGGTGCGGCCGCCACCGCGAGATAAGGCAGCGCCAGCCCCACGCCGAGGGCCGCGAAGATCGCCGCGATCTCGACCGGCCCGCGCGCCAGCGCGAACCCGATCGCGGTGCCGACGAAGGGTGCGGAGCACGGCGTGGCCAGCAGTGTGGCGAACACGCCCGTCGCGAACGAGCCCGACGCCGAGGCGCCATCGGCCGCGTCGGCCAGCGCGCGCGGCAGCGGGATTTCGAGCAGGCCCCAGAGATTGGCGGCGAACAGCGTCACGACCAGCGCCATCGCGGCCAGGAACCAAGGCAGCTGGAATTGCAGGCCCCAGCCGACCGCCTCGCCGGCCGATTTGAGTGCGATCAACGCCGCGGCGAGCAGCAGGAACGACGTCACGATTCCGGCCGAGGTGGCGAGGAAGGAAATCCGCAAGCGCCGCGACGGCGCGCCCGCGAGCTTGGCCAGGCCCGCGACCTTCATGGCGAGCACGGGCAGCACGCACGGCATCAGATTGAGAATCAACCCGCCGAGCACGGCGATCGCCAGCATCGCGACCAGCGACGTCGCGTGGAGGGGGGCGGGCGGTGCCGCCCCCAGCGTCACCGCGCGCTCGACCGCGCGCTTGCCGTCGATCAGCGTGAGCGTCGCGCGCGCGCCGTCGAGCGGCGGGGCGGATTTCTCGGCCGCTGCCGCGATCGTCAGCGTGGCGTAGCGTCCGCCTTCCAGGAAGGCGATCTCGGGCTTGGCGAAGCTCCACCCATCGGCGGCTTCGACGAACAAATCGGGCGCCGAGAAGGGCGGCTCGGCGCGCGCGCGCACGATCAAGGCGGGCTTGTCGCCGCCGCGGAACGCGGCACTCTCCACGGTCAGCCCATTGACGCCCTGCCCGCTTTCGTCGACTTGCGGCACGGCGGATTCGAACTTGGCGATCTCGTGCGTGTGCGCGCTCGGCGCTTGCGCGCCGGCCGGCAAATCCAGCGCCAGATCGGCGCGATAGGGAATGCACAGCTTCTCGCACACCAGCACGTCGACGCCCGCGCGGATCTTCGTCTCGCCCGGACCCGGCGCGCGCGCGACGATGGGCAGGATCAAATGCCCGCCATAGCCGAAGGTCTCGAAGCCGAACAGCGTGAAGCGCTCGGGCGCGGGAAACCGCAAATTGGCGTCGGCGAGATTGGCCGATCCCGCCCAATCGATCGTCGGGGGCAGCCCGGCGTCGCCCGGCGTGCGCCAATAGGTCTTCCACCCGGGCGACAGGCGCATCTCCAAGCCCAGGCGCAGCGCGCCGCCGTCGCCCGACGCCGCACTGCCCGAGATCAGGCGCAAGGCGATCTCGGGATGGCGCACCCAGGCGCTCTCGCTCGCCGCGACCGGCGCCGCGAGGGCCAGTGCGGCCATTGCGCACAGCGTCCGAAAGAACGTGACGAGCGACACCTGCAAACCGATCCCTTTCATGCTAGTCTAATATGGAAATGTCGAAGCGGCGCGTCGAGATACCCACCTTTTTCGCCGGGCACCTGCTGGCGGCCATGCCCGGCATGCCCGATCCGCGCTTCGCGCGCACCGTAATCTACATGTGCGCCCACACCAAGGACGGCGCGATGGGGCTGGTCATCAACAAGCCCTTCACGCAATTGAGTTTCCCGGATTTGCTCGACCAGCTCGGCATCAAGGCGCCGCCGCGCGCCAAGGCGATCCGCTTGCGCAGCGGCGGGCCGGTGGAATCGGGGCGCGGCTTCGTGCTGCACTCGAACGACTACATGCACGAAGGCACGATGCAAGTGCAGGACGGCATCGCGCTGACCGCGACGGTCGATATCCTGAAGGCGATGGCCGAAGGCGGCGGCCCGCGCCGCTCGCTTCTGGCCCTCGGCTACGCCAATTGGGGCCCGGGCCAGCTGGAGAACGAACTCACTGGCAATGGCTGGCTGACCGTGCCGGTGGACGACGACATCGTGTTCGACGCCGATCTCGACACGAAATGGGAGCGCGCGCTGGTCAAAGCCGGCGCGCATCCGAGCTTCCTGTCCGGCGAAGCCGGGCACGCGTAAGGGCGTTCAGCCCGCGAGGATCGCGTCGAGCTTGCCCGCGTCGTCGAGCGCGTGGATGTCGTCGCTGCCGCCCAGATGCCGGCCACCGGCGAAAATCTGCGGCACCGTGCTGCGCCCGCCCGCGCGCGCCACCATCTCCTCGCGCAGCTCGGGCCGCTCCATCACGTCGTACTCGACGAACGCCACGCCCTTGCGCCGCAGCAGGCCTTTGGCGCGCGCGCAATAGCCGCAAAACGGACTCGAGTAGATTTCGATCTTGGCCGTCATGTCCCCAAAACTAGCGCAAAACGGCCCGGCTCGGCTAGCGGGCTGCTAGGGCGTCCCCTCCCCGGGCCGCACGACGCGGGCCAGCGCCAGCGCGCGCACCTCCCGCGCGCCCGCCCGGCGCAAGGCGCGCGCGCAGGCCTCGAACGTCGCGCCGGTGGTCATCACGTCGTCGATCAGCACGACCGTCTTGCCGCGAAGCGGCGCCGTCGCGCGCACCTGGAAGGCGCCGCGCACGTTGCGCCGGCGCTGGGCGCGCGTGAGATCGCCCTGGGTGCGGGTCATGCGCACGCGCGCCAGCAGATCGGGGGCGAACGGAATCCCGCTGCGCTTGGACAAGGCGCGCGCGAGCAAGGCGGCTTGGTTGAAGCGCCGGCGCACCAGGCGCGTCCAATGCAGCGGCACGGGGACCAGCAGATCGGCGCGTGCGAGCGCGTCGGCGCCCGCGCGCGCCATCCACGCGGCGAAGGCCGGCGCGTTCTGGGTGCGGTCGGCGTGTTTGAAGGCGAGCACCAGCCCGCGCGAACCGGAATCGTAGCGCAACGCCGCGCGCGACATCGCACAGAGCGGCGGCCGCGCCAGGCACGCGGCGCAGACCGGCGTTCCCGAAAGACCCGTGGCGTAGTCGAAGGGCAGGCCGCAGCTCTCGCACCACGGCCGGTCGATCCAGGCGAGCTTCGACCAGCAGCGCGCGCACAACGCGTGCGGTTCGGCGACTTGCGCGCGGCAGGCGGGACAAGTGGGTGGGACGACCGCGTCGAGGGCGGCGCGCGCGGCGTTTCTCGCGACGTCGAAAAGCCGGGCCAGCTGCGCGCGCGCGGTCATGGGCGCGGACGCCAACACGAAATCGCGACGCGAGTCAACGCCGGGCGCGCGGGCGCGGGCGTTTGCGCGGCGCCCCGGTTGCGGTAGGACTCCGGTCCATGGGATCGCCGATCGTCTTCGACCGCAAGGCCGTGCGCGCGCATCGCGAGCGCGCGGCGCGAAGATTCGCGGACCATGATTTCCTTTTCCGCGAAGCGGCCGAGCGTTTGGTCGAGCGGCTCGACGACATGACCGGGGTTTTCCCGCGCGCGCTCGATCTGGGCGCGCGCACCGGCGTGCTCGCCCCGCTGCTTGGCGGACGGCCGGGGATCGAGACCTTGATCCATTGCGATCTGTCGCCCGCGATGATGCGCGCGGCGCGCGCGCGGCCTTGCGCGACGGACGGACCCGCGCGCGCGGTGGTGGTCGCCGACGAGGAATTCCTGCCTTTCGCCGAAGGCAGTTTCGATCTGATCGTGTCGTGCCTGTCCTTGCATTGGACGAACGACCTGCCCGGCGCGCTGTTGCAGGCGCGGCGCGCGCTCAGGCCCGACGGGCTGTTCCTCGCGGCCCTGCTGGGCGGGGAGACGCTGGTCGAGCTGCGCCAGGCGCTGCTCGACGCGGAGCTGGCGGAGACCGGCGGGGCGGGCCCGCGCGTCTCGCCGTTCGCCGATCTGCGCGACGCGGCGGCACTGCTCCAGCGCGCGGGCTTCGCGCTGCCGGTGGCCGACAGCGACACGATCACGGTCGAATACGAAAACGCGCTCGACCTGATGCGCGATCTGCGCGGCATGGGCGAGGCCAACGCGGTGGTCGAGCGGCGCAAGGATTTCTCGCGGCGATCGACTTTGCTGCGCGCCGCGGCGATCTACGAGGACCGGTTCGGCAAACCCACGACGGGCCGCATGCCCGCGACGTTCCAGATCCTGACGCTCACGGCCTGGGCGCCGGCGGCGGGCCAGCCCAAGGCGCTCAGGCCGGGCTCGGCCACGCATCGCCTCGCCGAAGCGCTCCAATCCGTGGAGCGCCCGGCGGGCGAGCGCTCAAGACCCTGAGCGGACTTCGCGCGTCCAGCGCTGGAGCAGACGCTCGCGCTCGGCGGCCGAGCCGTAGCGCACGAAGTCGTACTCGATCAGCAGGATGTCGGTCATGCGCGGCGCCTGGGGCGGGATCGTCGCGTTCTTGTTCGACGGCAGCTGGAACGAATTGGCTTGTGCGCCGAGATTCTGCGCCGCGGGCGACAGCGCCCAGTCGTAGAAGCGGCGCGCATTGGCCATGTTGCGCGTGCCCCGGATGACCGACATCGAGCCGATCTCGAAGCCCGTGCCTTCGCACGGCGCCACGAGCTTGACCGGCGCGCCGGCGATCGCTTGCGTGACCGCGTCGTGCAGGAAGGTGATCCCGATCAGCGATTCGCCGGTGGCGGCGGCGCGCGCGGGTGCCGCGCCCGAGCGCGTGTACTGGTTCACGTTGCGGTGCATGCGCTTCATGTAGTCGAAGGCCGGCTCTTCGCCGAACAGCTGCACGAACGTGGCGAGCATCGTATAGGCGGTCCCCGACGAGTTCGGATCGGCGACCTGCACTTCGTTGCGGTATTCGGGCTTGGCGAGATCGCGCCAGCATTTGGGCTCGGGCAGGCCGCGCTGGGCGAGCGTGCGGGTGTTGAACGAGAAGCCGAGCGCGCCCGAATAGATGCCGACGGTCCGGTACTTGGAAATCTCGGCCTGGCGCGTGGCCCAATCGTGCAGATCCTTGAGGACCGGCGAGCGGTACTCGGCCGTCAGGCCTTCCTCCGCCGCCTGCAAATGCGGATCGCCCGTGCCGCCCCACCACACGTCGCCGCGCGGGTTCTGGCGCTCGGCCTTGATCTGCGCGTAGGTCTCGCCCGAGGATTTGCGGGTCATGTTGACCCGGATGCCGGTCTCGCGCTCGAACGCGGTGGCCATCGGGCGGCACCATTCCTCCTGCACCGAGCAATAGAGGGTGAGCGTGCCTTGCGCCTGGGCGGCGCCGGCGAAGAATGGGGCCACGGCCAAAGCGACGGCGGCGGCGAGCGAATGGCGAGCGGTCATGCGGATCTCCCTGTCGGTGGGCGGATCGGCTTACCTGCCGTCCGCGACATTATAAAGACAATTTGATGACAGGCGTGCGCGCGATGCAAGCCTTCAGGCGACCAACGCGCGACGTGCCGCACCCGGGTCGAGCTTGAACCGCTTGGCTTCCAGCTCGTCGAGCAGGTCGCGCCCTTCGGCCCCGCCATCACCCTTAATGCGTTGATTGGCAATCAGTTTCAGGGCGTCGACATGGGCGCTGAGGAGATGGCGCAAGGCCAATTGGCGGTCGTTCCGGCGGCCGAACTCCTCCAGCACCGGCGTGAGCGACCGCACCAAACTATGGGCGATGTCGGTGGCGAGCCGGTATCCGAAGGACCCGGCTTGGCCTTTGACGTCGTGCGCCTTCTTGCGCAGCAAGCGCCAGGTCTCGATGCGATCCCAGTCGCGCTCGAACAGATCGGTCAGGCACAGATCGAGATAGCCGCAATCGGCGACCAAGGTGGCTTCGTAAAGGTCGCTCAGCGCCTGCATGCCGCGATCGGCGGCGGCGATGGCCGGGGCGGCGCGCGGATCGGCCGGAACGTGGGCGCCGCGCGCATAGGCGGCGGCAAGGCGCGACCACAACAATCCGGCGGCGATCGGTTTGAGCAGGTATTCGGTCACGCCGGCTTCGCGCGCGGCCAGCACTTGGCGCTTTTCCGACTGCCCGGTGAGCATCACGACGGGCAATTCGCGAATCGCCGGATCGTCGGACGCGCGGACGGCGCGCACGAATTCGTAGCCGTCCATCGGCTCCATGAGCCAATCGCAAATCGCGATGTCGAATTGCCGGCGCTCGAGCTGGTCGAGCGCGTCCGAACCGTCGACCGCCAGCGACACCGCGCGCACGCCGAAGCCGCGCAGCAGCGATTGCAGAATCCCGCGCATTTGCGCGTTGTCGTCGACGACCAGAATCCGGAGCCGGGCCGGGTCGAATTTGCGCGCGCTGTCTTGCATCGTGACTTCCCCGACTGATCGTCCGGGGAATGTCATCGCGCCCTGAAGCCCGACTGAAGCCACCCCTGCGTTTGGGTTAACCCTGCGTTAGGCCCGGCGCCGCTACCGTGCCCCTCCGAAAACTTGCGTTCCCGGCTATACTCGAACGCGCACCGACACCCCTTTCGACCGGCATTGGCCATGGCCCTGACCCAGCTATCCGACGAAGAGTATTTCTCCATCGAAGACGCGCTGCAGAACAGCGCGCGCGGCCGCGCTTTCCTGCGCATGCGCGATTCGCGCCAGCGCCTGGTCGCGGTGGACGAGGCGCGGCG
>JAMNXK010000081.1 GCA_023653245.1 Tagaea sp. | reverse complement strand
GCGCCGCGCGCGCGCGGTTCGGGCGGAGCGGCTGACATGGGCCGGCTCTTCTCGATCGACGTCGAGGGATTGCCCGCCCCCTTCGAGGTCCGCGCCGATCCCGACGAGGACGACCTGATCGATCTGCGCAAGCGCCGCTTGCTGAAGGCGTGGCGCCGCCGCCGCTTCGCGCTCGGACGCATCCCGTTCCGCCACGAGCTGGACCAAGAGCTGCTCGCCGAACTGGCGCCCTATCTCATGGAGCTCGAACTGCAAAGCGGCGGGGATTTCCGCTACGCCGCCTACGGTGCGGCGATCGCCGCCGCCTACGGGAGCGACATGACCGGACGGCGCACGAGCGAGTTCCCCACGCCGATCGCCCGGGCCTTTCTCAGCGTCTACGGCCTGGCGCTCAAGACCAAGATTCCCTACGCGACGCGGCACAAACCGCCGCCGCCCGTGCGCATCGGCCATTGGCACCGGCTCGTCCTTCCCATCCGCACCGAACACAAGGACGTCGGCGGTTTCCTGGTGTGCAATGTGCCCGTGAATCGATGAGGGCCCTTCTTGCGGTTCTGCTTTCCCTCGCGGCGTTCCCCGCGCTCGCCCAAGACGCGACGCGGATCGGGGCGCTCGTCGAAGTCCGCGGCGCGATCGCGGGCGACGCGACGCTCGCCGGGGCGGCCATCGCCGTCGAGGCGGACATCGCCGGCGATCTGGTCGGCGCCGGCTTCCAGATCGGCGTCGGCGGGGCGACCACTGTCGCGCGCAACGTCTTCCTGATCGGGCATACGCTCGCCATCGGCGGGGAGTTCGCGCAGCGCGCCTGGCTCTCGGGCATCGACGTGACCGCCGATCCCCAGGTGCGCGGCGATCTCAAGATCGCTTCGGCGGGGCCGGTGCGCATCGGCCCCAACGCGCGCGTGGGCGGCACGCTGACCGTGTGGTCGCCCGGGCCGCCGGAGATCCACGCGTCGGCGCAGATCGCCGGCGGCGTGATCCACAATCCTGGCGGCTTCGAGAGCTCGCTCGAAGCGCTGATCGGCAAGGTCGCCTGGCTGATCTATTGGATCTTCTGGGCCTTCGTGCTGCTGACGGGCTTGGCGCTGGCGGTCTTCGCCCCGGGCTTCACGAATGCGAGCGCGGAGTCGATCCGCACGAAAACGCTCGACGTCGCGGCCTGGGGGGCGGCCTTGATGTTCGGCGCGCCGCTGGCCGCTTTGCTGGCGGCGTTCACCTTGGTGGGGCTGCCGCTGGCCGCGACGCTGATCTTGCTGCTCGTGCTGTTCGCGGCGCTGGGATATCTGATCGCCGCGGCGGCCTTGGGCGGGGCGGCGCTGCGCCTTGCGGGCGTCGAACCGGCGCGCGCGATCTTCTGGGGCATGATGGCGATGGCGATCGGGCTTGCGGGACTGTTCGCGTCGGGCCATATCCCGGTGCTGGGCGACGCGATCGGTTTCGCGGCCTATCTTCTCGGCCTGGGCGCTTTCGCCCGGGAAACCTTTCGCCGGATGCGCTGACCCATGTCGAACACCCTCGATCTGCTCGCCGATCTCGTGGCCAAAGCCAAGCGCGCAGGCGCCGACGCCGCCGACGCGCTGTTCGCCGAAGGCGTGTCGGTCAGCCACGCGCGCCGGCTCGGCAAGCTCGAAAAGCTCGAGCGCGCCGAGGGCCACGATCTGGGTCTGCGCGTGTTCGTGGGCAAGCG
Organism: Tagaea sp.; assembly: GCA_023653245.1. The sequence goes on along the minus strand of JAMNXK010000081.1, from coordinate 5,939 downwards.
CCAGGCGGTGGTCTCCTCCAACGACCGCTCGGCCAAGGCGCTCGACGCGCTGGTCGAGCGCGCCATCGCCATGGCCAAGGCCGGGCTCGAAGATCCGCATTGCGGCTTGGCGGATCCCGATGCCATCGCGCGCGATTTTCCCGAACTCGATCTGCTCGATCCGGTCGAGCCTTCGGCCGAAACGCTGATGGCGCGCGCGGGCGCGGCCGAGGAAGCCGCCCTCGCCGTGAAGGGCGTCACCAATTCCGAGGGGGCCGAAGCCGGCTGGAGTTCGAACCGCGTGGCGCTGGCGGCGAGCAACGGCTTCGCGGCCGAGTACGCGCGCTCCTCGCATTCGGTCTCGGCCTCGGTGATCGCGGGCGAAGGGACGGCGATGGAGCGCGACTACGACTGGTCGAGTTCGCTGCATGCCGCCGATCTCGGCGATCCGGCCACGATCGGGCGCGAAGCCGGGACGCGCGCCGTGCGGCGCTTGAACCCGCAAAAGCTCGAAACCGGCAAGCTGCCCATCGTGCTCGATCCGCGCGTGTCGGGCAGCCTCGTGCGCCATCTCGCCACGGCGATCAACGGGGCGTCGATCGCGCGCGGCACCAGCTATCTCAAGACCAAGATGGGCCAGGCGGTGTTCGGGCCCGGCATCACGATCGTGGACGATCCGTTCCGCAAGCGCGGCCTCGCCTCCAAGCCGGTCGACGGCGAAGGCTTGGCGCCCAAGCGCCGCGCGCTGATCGACAAGGGCACGCTGACGACCTGGATTCTCGATCTGCGTTCGGCGCGCCAGCTCGGGCTTCAATCGACCGGCCACGCCGCGCGCGGCACGACCTCGCCGCCCTCGCCGGCCGCGACCAATCTTTACATGGAAGCGGGACCGATCTCGCGCGCGTCGATGATCAAGGACATCAAGCGCGGCCTTTACGTGACCGAATTCATCGGCATGGGCGTGAACGGGGTGACGGGCGATTACAGCCGCGGCGCGTCCGGATTTATGATCGAGGACGGCGAGCTGACCTATCCCGTCTCGGAGATCACCGTCGCGGGCAATCTGCTCGCGATGTTCATGAACGTGACGCCGGCGGACGATCTGGTCTTCCGCTACGGCACCGACGCGCCGACCTTGCGCTTGGACGGCTGCACGATCGCGGGGCGTTAAGCGGGTCCGACCAGCCTGGCGGCGTCGGGGATCGCGTCGAAGCGCGCGGGCAGATGCGCCACGATATCGCCGTCGGCCTGCACGGGCTCGCCGGCGGGTCCCGCGATTTCGACCGTGCGGGCGGGCAGGATGGTCACGTCGGCGAGCTTGGAAAGCCGGTTGAACGCCAGCGCCAGCGCGTAGCGGATCGTGGCCAAGCGCCCGGCCTTGCCGAACAGCACGACTTGGAATTCGGGCGCGTCGAGCCGCGCGGTCGGGGCGGCGACGAATTTGCCGCCGTAGTAATGGCCGTTGCACACGATGACCGAGGCGGCGCGGCGCTTGGCGCCGTCGATCGTCACCTCGTAGTAGCGCGGTTCGAAGATCAGCAGCTGGCGCAAGGTTTCGAGCGCGTAAGCGCCCTTGCCGATCATCCGCTTGAGCTTGGAATCGACGTCGCGCACCACATGCGCGTCGAAGCCCACACCCGCCATCATCGAAAAGCGCCGACCGTTGACCAGCCCGAGCGTCACCGCGCGCGCCTGGCCGTCGGCGATCGCCGCGGCCACCGCTTCGGCGCGATGGCCCAGACCGAGCTCGTGGGCGAGCACGTTGGCCGTGCCCAGCGGCACGATCGCCAAAGGCGGAGTCGGGCCTTCCAGCCCGTTCAGCGATTCGTTGATCGTGCCGTCGCCGCCCGCCACGACCACCCGATCGGCGCCCGATTCCTTCGCCCCGCGCGCGAGATTCTCCGCATCGCCTCTTTTCCGGGTCGGCTCGAGTCGCACGGAAAGGCCGCGCCGCTCCAAAGCTTCGAGCACGCGCGACAAAAATCGCCGCCGCCGGCGGCCGGCGATCGGGTTGTAGATGACCAAAAGGCGCTCCGCCGCCGCGTCGTATGACATTCTCGTGACCGTCCGGGGATACTTCCGTGAATTGCGAATGCCACGGAAGATTCACTTAAAATGGTTACCACGAAGCCCGTATACCGACAAAAGAAAAACGCGCATTGCTGGCCGAAAGGGCCGTCCGGATGGGGATCGTGCGAGCTGTGGACAACCATGTGGATAAGCCTGTGGGCCGGCTGCCCTTGCGCGCGCCCGACGGATTCTCGGGTGGCGGCGCGCCCGATATCGACTTGCCCGAACCGGACGCGACCGGCGACGCGCCCAAGCGCTGGCGCGCAATCTTCCTGTCGGACATCCATCTCGGCACGCCCGGCTGCAAGGCGCAATTTCTGCTCGACTTCCTGCGCCACAACGAATGCGAAAAGCTCTATCTCGTGGGCGACATCGTCGACGGCTGGCGGCTGAAGCGCGGCTGGTTCTGGCCGCAGGCGCATAACGACGTCGTCCAGAAGGTGCTGCGCAAGGCGCGCAAAGGCACGGACGTCATCTACGTGCCGGGCAATCACGACGAAATGCTGCGCGACTATCTCGACCATCATTTCGGCGGGATCTTCGTGACCGGCGAAGCCGTGCATGTCGGCGCCGGCGGCAAGCGCTTCCTGGTCGTGCACGGCGACGCGTTCGACGGCGTGGTGCGCTACGCGCGCTGGCTCGCCTTCCTGGGCGACCACGCCTACAACCTCGCCCTCTGGTCCAACGAGTGGTTCAACCGCGTGCGCCGCGTCGCCGGCCTGCCCTATTGGTCGCTGTCGTCCTGGCTCAAGAACAAGGTCAAGAACGCGGTCAAGTACATCTCCGATTTCGAGGAAGCCGTCGCCATGGAAGCGCGGCGCCGCGGCTTCGACGGCGTGATCTGCGGCCATATCCACAAGGCCGAGATCCGCGACATCGACGGCATCGTCTACATGAACGACGGCGACTGGGTCGAAAGCTGCACGGCCCTGGTCGAGGACTGGGACGGCACGTTCCGCGTGATCGACTGGGCGCACGCGCGCGGCCTCGACATGCTCGCAGCCCCCATGGGAGCCGCCAAATGACCGCCGCCCTCGCGCAACCGCCCGAGCCTTTGCCCGCGCCCGCGCGCGCCTTGCGCATCGCCATCGTCACCGACGCCTGGCGCCCGCAAGTCAACGGCGTGGTGCGCACGCTGACCGAAACCAAGCGCGAGCTCGAACGCGCGGGCCACACGGTCGAGCTGATCGCCCCCGAGCGTTTCACGACCTTCCCCTGCCCCACCTATCCCGAGATCCGCCTGTCGCTGGCGGGTGCCGGCAAAGTCGGCGCGCTCATCGACGCCTTCTCGCCCGACGCAGTGCACATCGCCACCGAAGGCCCGCTCGGCTGGGCCGCGCGCGGCGCGTGCCTCAAGCGCAACCTGCCCTTCACCACCGCCTACCACACGCGCTTTCCCGAATACGTCAACGCGCGCATCGGCGCGCCGCTGTCGTGGAGCTACGCGGTGTTGCGCCGCTTCCACGGCCCCGCGAGCCGCGTGATGGTGCCCACGCCGACGGTCAAGAACGACCTCGAATCCTGGGGCTTCAAGAACGTCGTGCTGTGGACGCGCGGCGTCGATCTGGAAATCTTCAAGCCCGGCCCGCGCGACCGGCTGGCGACCAAGCCGCCGATCTTCGTCTATGTCGGGCGCGTGGCGGTCGAAAAGAACGTCGAATCCTTCCTCGCGCTCGACCTGCCCGGCTCCAAATGGGTGGTCGGCGAGGGGCCGGCGCTGGCGAGCTTGCGCGTCAAGTATCCCGAAGCTTCGTATCTGGGCGTGCTCCAGCAGGCCGAGCTCGCGCATGTCTACGCTTCGGCCGACGTGTTCGTGTTCCCGTCCAAGACCGACACGTTCGGCCTGGTGCTGCTCGAAGCCATGGCGTGCGGCACGCCGGTGGCCGCCTATCCGGTGACCGGCCCGCTCGACGTGCTCGGCGACCGGCCGGCCGAAAAGTCGGGCGGCGCCATGCGCGAGGATTTGCGCGCGGCGTGCCTCGCGGCGCTCGAGATCCCGCGCGACCGCGCGCTCGCCCACGCGCGCGACTATTCCTGGGCCGAGTGCGCGCGCCAATTCGCCGAGCATCTGCGCCCGCGCGGCTGAAGGCGCGGAACAATCCCGGCGGCCCGCGCGTTTTCGAAGCGATGCGCACCCTTGCCTTCATCGTGCTGATCGCGGGCGCGCCCGCCGGCGCCCAAGACTTCGTCCAACGCGACCCGTCGGGACGGCGCGTCGCCACGTTCGAGAGCGACCAGCGCGGCGGCTACGTCCAGCGCGACCCCTCGGGCCGGCGGATCGCCACCTACGAAAGCGACGGGCGCGGCGGCTACGTGATTCGCGACCCTTCGGGCCGCCGGATCGGCACGCTCGAACGGCGCTAACGCGGCGGATAGGGCGCGCGCGCCAGGGGCTTCGCGGGCGCGATCTTGCCCGCGACGTCGATCGCGTAGGACCAGGACAGCATCTCCGCGCGCTCGAAATTCCGCGGCGCGCGGACATAGCCCATCGCCACGCAGCGCCCGAGCACCGTCGACCAGCCGGCCGAGGAAATCTCGCCCACCGGTTCACCGTTGGCGAGAATCCCTTCCCCGCCCCACAGCCAATCGCCGGGGTCGTCGAGCGCGAACAGGCACAGACGCTTGGCCACGCCCGCTTCGCGTTTGGCGATCAGGGCTTCCCGGCCGAGAAAGCCGCCCGGCTTGTCGAGCGCGACCGCGTGCATCAGCCCCGCCTCGACCGGCGTCTCGTCGGGCCCGAGTTCGGGGCCGAAGGCGCGCCGTCCCGCTTCGATGCGCAGCGCGTCGAGCGCGTAGTAGCCGAGATCCGCGGGCGCGGGATCGGCGCGCTTCAACTCGTCGTAGACTCCGGCGGCGTATTCCGTGGGCACCAGCATCTCGATGCCGGGCGCGCCGACATAACTCATCGGCGAAGCGAGCGCGCGCGCGTAGCCCACATCGATCGTGCGCAGCTCGCCGGACGCCAGCGGTGCCACGCCCGGCAGCAGCTTCGCCGCCCCCGGCCCGATCAGCGACAGCGTGGTCCAGGTCACGGTCGCGTCGGTCAGGGTCACGAAGGAATCGCCGACATGCCGGCCGAGCCAATCGAGATCGCGGGTGAGCTGCGCCGAGCCGGTGATGAAAAGGAAGCGATCCTCGGCGAGCCGCGCGATGGTCACGTCGCTTTCGAAGCCGCCGCGCGCGTTGAGTAGCGCCGTGTAGACCGACCGGCCCGGGGCCACGTCGATATCGTTGGCGCACAGGCGCTGGAGGAAAGCGCACGCGTCGCGCCCCTGGACCAGAATCTTGGCGAAGCTCGCCTGATCGACGATGGCGCAAGCCGAGCGTGCCGCTTCTTGTTCGCGGCGCGCGCAAGGCAGCCACGCCGGCGCCCAGCCATAGGGAGTTTTCTCGCCGGCGAGGGCGAAGTAATTGGCGCGCTCCCACCCCATCTTCGAGCCGAAGCGCGCGCCATTGACGGCCAAGCGGTCGTAGAGCGGCGAGCGGCGCAAGGGCCGCGCGCTTTCCAGTTCCATGCGCGGCCAGCGCATCACGTAGTGCAGGCCGAGGCTTTCGACCGTGCGCTCGCGCAGGAAACGGCCATTGGCTTGGAAATCGGCGAAGCGGCGGATGTCGACGTCGGCCAGATCCATCGGCGCTTCGCCGCCGGCGATCCATTCGGCGGTCAAACGCCCGGCCCCGCCCGCATTGGCGATCCCCGCCGAGTTGAAACCGGCGCAAACGTAAAGCCCGCGCAAGCCCGGCGCCTCGCCGAGGATGAAATTCCCGTCGGGCGTGAAACTCTCCGGGCCGTTGAGCAGCTGGCGCACTTCGGCCGTCTCCAGGCACGGCGTGCGGTGGAGCGCGTTCTCCATCAGGATCTGGAACTGGTCCCAATCCTCCGGCAGAAG
>JAMNXK010000001.1 GCA_023653245.1 Tagaea sp. | reverse complement strand
TCGCCCCGGGGCCGCTCCCCACGGCCCGACCTATAAGGTGCGAACCCGTTCGGAGCGTAGCGCAGCCCGGTAGCGCATCAGTCTGGGGGACTGGGGGTCGTGGGTTCGAATCCCGCCGCTCCGACCACCAAAGAAGCCCGCTAGATCAATGGTCTAGCGGGCTTCGCCGTTTTCGGACTTGCTTCCGTTTTCCATTTATTTTCCAATCGTTTTCCAAGGACTTTTCGTCGGAGGTTGGACCGATGCCCAGAAGCCGCGATTCCGCCGGGAAAACCAACGTCAAGGCCGTGACCCGCCGCCTCGCGGACGGATCGACCAAGACGTATTTCTACCATGTGCCGACGAAGCTCTCGCTTGGCACGGACGCCGCGCGGGCTGCCGCGCGCGCAGCCGAGATCGACGCGCTCGCCGGGCCCGAGCTGCGGGTCCGCCAGCCGGGGACGATCGGCGACCTCGTCGCCAAGTACAAGGCGTCGCCCGAGTTCGTCGGCTTGGCACCGCGCACGCAGGCGCTGTGGCGGCCGTTCTTGCGCGACCTCGAAGAACGCGTCGGCGACTGGGTGCCGAAGCTGTTCACGCGCGCGATGGCGTCGAAGTTCAAGCAAACGCTGATCGCCAAGCACGGCTCGGGTTCGGCGAGGAACAGGTTCAAATGCTTTGCGCGTATTTGGAACTGGTCGGTGTTGAACGGCTATACCGAGGTCGCGAACCCCTTCGCCGAACCAGGCTCGTTCTCCAAGGGACGCCGCGCGCCGAAGGTGAAGCCGATTTGGCGAAAGCCCGACGTCGATACCTTCTTGTCGGCCACGCGCGCGCGCAATGTCGGTGGAAACCCGAATCTCGTGACGACGGATGTAACGCGGACCGAGGCGATGCCCGACGACGTACGCCTCGCTTTCATTCTCGGACTGCTCACGACGCAGCGCTTGGGCGACGTGTTGCGCCTGTCGGGCACGAAGCTCCGCGCCGACCGCGATGGGCGGTGGTGGGTCAAGCTCCGCCAAGGCAAGACGGGGACCGAGGTCGAGTTTCCCATCCATAAGCTTTTGCGTGATGAGCTCGAGCGGCAAGGCATCGAGCCGGCGTCGGATCGGCCGCTGGTCATGACGCAGAGCGGCAAGTTCTTCGAGGAGAAGAATTTCGGACGCAAGTTCCGGACCTGGCTCGCAGCCGCTGGCATTCGCAAGCTCAACTTCATGGCGCTGCGAAGGTCAGGAATGATTTGGCTCGCCGAGGCCGGCGTGTCGAGCCCGCAGATTGCGGCGCTGTCCGGACACTCGATCGCCACGACGCAGAAGATACTTGACGAGTACATTGTGAAGACCCGCGAACTTGCGGCCGGCGCGGTTGACGCGTTCGAGCGCATCACCGGAGACGCTTTTCCAACTGCGCCTGGACGAAAACCCGATCGTCGAGCTTGAGCGGATCGTTTTCGTAGGCGCGATAGCCAGATTTGCGCGAGATAAGCCGATCCAATTCGAGGCGGTCGAACCAGACCTTCGCGCCGCCGGCCCGGATCGGGGTGAGGTTGCACCCGAACGTCGACATGAAGGTCCGTTTCGACATGGACGTGTAGGCAAGCGCGCCCCGGAGCGTTATCAGCCGCGGCTGAGCCGGCGTCGCATCGGGTATGTCGGCGCGCGCGCGATCACGGGCCGGGAACGGGCTCCCAGGCGGCATGTCCGCAGCGACGCGATGACGGCGCGAAGTCATGCCGAAACGGTAAGCGGCCGTCTTTAAAAACGGCTCGCGGTGGCTAAATCCATTCTAAATATTTGATTTACCTTGATGTATTCCGGCGACCGGATACTTGGCTATGCCGTACATCGCACAGACTGCATCCGGTGTTGCCCAGCAAATGCCATCGAGCCCGCGCCAACACCGCGTTTCAGAACTCGTGGTCGCTTCGGGACGAATCGGCCCACAGCTGTTTTTAAGGACAGTATGGTAGGCGCCCCGCGCGCGCGGCAGGCATCAGTGCTCCATATTCCCGATGCGTCTACGATCTATCCGCCGCGGTTGCCGCCGGCTTGACGCTCAGCGTTCCCAACCGTCGTCTCGCCCGCGCCGCAATGTCGGTGGCGCTGCCGTGGGCGTATCCGGCTTTGCCCCGGGCACGCTCGATTGGAGAGACGGCGGACGCGGCTCGACGCTAGACGTTGGCGCGGCTTGCTGTTGTCGGTCGCGGGCTGGTTCTTCGACACGCGAATGCTTGCGATCCTTCTCTTCGCCGCCGAACCAGCGGCCGATGGTCCGCGTGATCGTTCGTATCACCCCCGGCTTGCGCTTTCTCTCCTCCTCATCGAGCAATTCGTAGAACCGACTTTCCCATTGAAAGCGATCGGCCATTCTCTCTTCCTGCCGAGCTTGTTGTTGTTGCCGCTCTTCAGCGCGGGCCTCGGTCGTATCAGACTCGAGGTACACACGCTCAGGCCATGGGCGGGCAGGAGGCGAGCCTTGCCGATTGGCGAGATCGGCGTCGTATGCCGCCCATTCCTTCGCGGACATCCCGACCGCTTGAGGCGAATCTTGGCAGAATCTTTCCGCACGCATCTTCACGATCATCGAGAGTGGCATGTCGAGATCTTCGCCGCGCCGCTTCACGATCAGTTTCTTGAACACCGCCGCCAATTGGTGGTCGAAGCCCCAACACTCTATGTAACCACCATCCGCGCGCACGACGATCCTGGGCTCGGTATCGCCGCGCGGCCGTTCGTATGAGCCCAACACGCCATAGCCGTCCTTGAAGTGCAGATGCGCGTCCTTCATCTCTTCTTGGATTTCGTTTCGGATGGCATGTAGCCCGGGGGCGAGCGCGGCATGGGTCACGAGCGTTCGCACGACTCCGATCCAAAAATCGCTCGAAAGTCTGGAGCCGAGCGGCCCATCACCGAACGACAAGCGCCCCTCCGGATGAGCGTCGGTTCTCGAGACATTCCAGCCGCGTGCGCGCGAATACTCGATCCGAATGCGCGGCTCTCCACCGATGTGGACGAAGAGCGCTTCTTCATTTTCTTCGATCACGGCGCGACCATCGCGTGGCCCTGGCAACCAATCCGATGCTTCGCGGATTTTCTCGATGATCCTCTCGCGCGCCCACTGCGGATCAATTTCGTGGCTGAACCACATTCTATTCGATCCGCGTCCCATTCGGTCAGCTCGCGCGAGCGCGTCGGCGTCGTCAGCGTATCGGTGGCGAAACGAAAACTCGTCGACGAGCTTCGTAGAACTGGGGGCCTCGTTCGGGCGTTCTTGGATCGGCTGCATTTTTTGACGCGGCGACTTCTTGGTATGCGCCTGCCGCGCCCCCGTTCGCGGCGTATGAGTATCGGCAGTGCGCTCGGGAAGTGCAGCCGGTGCGGTGCGCTCCTGCCGCGCAACGGTCGTTGCATCCTGATCCTTCGGTCTCGGGCGATGGTCGAGTTCGTGCTCAGCCGTCGACTCTGGCAACAAATGAGGCGTTGCGGCCGTGGTGTGGTCCGACACGTCGCGTTTGCGCCGATTGATTTCGTCGCGTTCCCGAATGCTGTCGATCGTGTCGAGCTGCCGTGTCTCGCTCCGATCGCCAATCTGGTCCTCGTTTGGCGGCGTTTGTGCGATTTCTTGCAAAGTCTCGGCGGCAATCCATGCGTCGATCGCGTCGACTGCACGGACGGTAAGCCGACCCGCGTGCGAGAACGGCGCCAAGAGATCGCCGAGGTCGATGTCCAAGGTTTGATCGGCGTCGATATCGAGCGTAGGAGTTTGAACGCCGTCATCACCAAGCAACCGTTCGAGCGCGTCGTCGCATTGCTCGATCGCGACAGCGGCCCGTGTCAGGCGAACAAGGATCTGCTTGTGAGCGTCCGAATCTAGGTTTCGCGGCGCCGTGCCGACTAGGAATTCCGCCAGCCTTTCGCGCGCGTGCGTAAGCGCCTCGCGATCGTGGCTCATGGAACGGATGAGGCTCATCATCACTTCGAAGGCGTCCGGCTCAGGTGTGGGGGATGAGACGGCTCTCCCGCAGCGGCGGATGGCGCTTCGCGCGTTTCCAAGATGCTCGCCAGGCGCCTGGGTGATTCCGCGCTCGATGTTTCGGCGTGGATCGTACAGGTGCACGATGGGACGTCCGGTGCGACGGTGCGATTCAAGGACGACCGCGTTGAGCGCTTCGGCAAAGCGGTGGCGCAAATGCGTCAACCATTGCTGGCCTTGCGCGGTGCGGTCCTTGCTTTCGGCGAATCTCCAGTTTTTCGATCCGGTTTGGTTAGGGCCGAACGGCCGTGTCGCGATGACGATGTGCGCGTGATGGTTCCTTAGGTCGCCGTGTCGATCAGGCAAATGCGCGGCCGCAAACCAGCCCAGCCCCCTCGAGGTGAATTCTCCGCAGAAGCGGCGAAGGATTTCGCGGCGATCCGATGCCGACACCCAGAATGGAAGCTCGCAGATCAGCCTTTGCTGGATGCGAGCGTCGCAGCGCCGTTCGGCGGCGCTTGCGGCCGTCCAGAACGCACGGCGGGCCTCGGGCGTCTCGCCGATCGTTCCCATCGTGATTTGCCCATCGCCGTCCGTTTCCAATTCGTCGGCACGGCGGGCGTATCCGCCTGAGCGTTCCACATAGCGTTGGTGGCTCTGGGCTCGCGTCAGCGCTGCTCCGACAGGATCGATGTCTCTATTCTTGGCGGCTGCCGCTCGGGCAAACTCCGACGCCATGGTCATGCCGAGTGAGGTCCTGAGAAATGCGTGGCCACGGGGCACCGACCACACGCGCGCCGCACGATGCCGCTTCGCGCCCGGGACCGTCTTGAGAATTCTGGCTTCCCGTTTGGACGGGTAGAGCGCCACCCGCACGCCCTTGTGAATGGCGCGCGGCGTTTTCCCCAGCGGCCGGCGCGACGTCGAGGAGATCCGGAAGTGGAAGCTCGAAACATCCCCAGAGAATTTCACGGAACCGTCGAGCGGAAGGGCGCGGTAGCCGAGTTCCTTTGCCGAAACCGTGGAGCGCGGCCTGTCTTTGGACCGATGGGGTGTCCATGAAATTTTGACTGCCGGTCCGGCCTTGCCGTGGAGTAAGGCCTTGAGGTGCGATAGTTCGGCCGATTCATCGAGGCGGCCGTTGCGTTGCTGCCAGATTTCATCGTCGTCGCCCCGGATCATTGCTTCCTCCGCTAGTTCAGAGCATCGGGAATCTTGTCGATGCGTTATTGCGCCTCGGCCTCGCGCCCGAGGGCGCTCGGCCGAGGGGAACGGCGGCCGACTAGCGGCGACCGCTTGTTCCTCCAAAGCATGACTCGGGGTCGCTTAATTCGACGAACGTCCGGCGCTGAGGGGCTTTGCCGCGCCGTCCTGTAGGCGCCGCAAGAGGCTCTGGGGCGGGCCGCCCGCGTCGCGAGCCGATCTTAAGCGCGTGGGGCGACGATGGGATCGCGAGCTGAACCGGTGCCCGGGGCCGCGCACTTCAAGGAGCGATCAATGGCAGACAAATCCAAATCCGATCAGAGGGATGGGGCGGCCATCTCGAACTTTCCGGTGACCACCCAGACCGCTTCGCCTCCAACGATGCCGACACGCAAGCACGCGGAAAAGCCCGCGTCGGCGACGCCGAACCGCGACCCCAAGTCCGATTTCGGCGACGGTGCGGTAGACTTGCCGGCGCGCGCGCTCGACCGGAAGGCGGAAATCGCCGCCCGGGAGGCGAAGGCGACGAAGATGGGCAAACGCGAGGCCGATCTGCTGAAACAGTTGAACAGCATCCGGCGCCGTCGGCGTGAGAACGCCACGAAAATCGAGCAAGGCCGGGCGGCCTATAACGGCGACGTGGCCTCCGACATCCTGACGGAAGAGCAAAAAGCGCGCGGTCTCTCGCTCGAAGGCGTTCGCGAAATCATGCGCGCGATCGCGGCGGCGGGTTTGACGAAAGATCAGGTTATCGAACTCATTCGTGCGGCCGCTCGGAAATAGGCCAGAAGCGGCGTGAAGTAGAATCGTATCGACATGTCAACCACCCGAGCCCGCGCACCGCCATTGGACTCGCACCTGACGTCATTTTCTGCGCAAGGGTGTGCCTCCAAATCCATGTGAAACCTGGCTCGGTGTCCACGAAACCCGGGGCAACCCACCCGATCGTAAGCGCCAATCATAGGCACAGCCTATGTCTGTTGGCTGACTGCATATTTGCGGCCCGGGCAAAGACGCAGAAGAATAACGTTTCTGAGCCATAACCAGGGATATCGGATGTATCGGACAAACGGGCTGAAGGCGCGTCTCCAGCGCGGTGAGAATGTGCTCGGGTGCTGGTCGATGCTGGGCGACCCGCATGTAACGGAGCTGCTGAGCCTTGCCGGCTTCGACTATATCGTGCTCGACCAGGAACATGGCTTGGGCGATCCGTCTTCGCTCTCTGCGCAGCTTCAGGCGATGTCGGCGACCGGAACTGTCGGCGTCGTGCGGGTGCCTTGGAACGACCATGTCTATCTCAAGCGCGTACTCGACGTGGGGGCCGAAGCGGTTCTGATCCCGAGCGTCGATACGGCGGACGAAGCGCGGGCGGCAGTGGCTGCGTGCCTCTATCCGCCGCGCGGACGGCGAGGCACGGCGTCGAGCTCGGTTCGCGCCTCGAGCTACGGCATGGCCGCCAATTATGTCGCGACCTGCGCCGCCGAATTGCTGGTCGCTATCCAGATCGAGTCCGCGACGGCCGTTGGGAACATCGATGCGATCCTCGCCGTCGAAGGAATCGACCTCGTTTTCATCGGCCCGCACGATCTGTCGGCGACGGTCGGCCAGATGGGAAACCTCAAGCACCCGGAAGTCGCACGGCTGATTGGCCATGCGGAAGCGCGCATCAAGGCCGCAGGTTTGCCGATGGGCACGGTGCCGCATCCCGGGTGCACGTGGATGGACATGTTCGAACGCGGCTACCAGTTCGTCAATTCGGGCAGCGACATCTCGCGCTTGCGCGACGGATCGCTCGCCGACGTGAAAGCATTTCGGGAAATCTACCGCAAAGGGTAGTTCGGCAACGTCAACTTCAGGGAGGAACGGTCATGCGTATGCGTGGAAATCCGACCCGGCGAGCGGTTCTCGTTGGCATGAGTGCTGCTGGGGCTTTCAGCGCGTTGCCGCGCATTGCGGCGGCTCGGTTTGCCAGCGACACGCTGATCGTCGGGCAGACGGGCGACATCGTCTCGCTCGATCCCGCGTTCCGCGTCGACACGCTGACCGGCATCGTCCAGCGCCATCTCTACACGCCCGTCCTGATGCGCCGTCCCGACATGACGGTCGGGCCGGGTGCGGCCGTGTCGGCCGAGCGCGTGTCGCCGTCAAAATGGCGCCTGCGCCTGCGCGACGGTATGGCCTTTTCCAACGGCGAGCCAGTGGATGCCGAAGCGGTCGGCTACACGATCGCGCGCCTCAACGCGCCCGAAACGCGCTCGCCGATCAGGAGCTTTTTCAACAATCTCAGCGCCGTCGAGATCGAGTCGCCCTCGTCGGTTACGGTCGAGACCAACGGCCCCGACGCGCTGTTCGAAGCGCGCATGACCAACCTCCAATTGGTCCCGCCGAAATATACGGCGTCCGTCGGCGCAAAATTCGCCGAAGCGCCGATTGGATCGGGGCCGTATACGTTCGAGCGCTGGCGTCGCAACGAGGAAGTGACGCTCAACGCCAATGCTGCCTATCGCGGGCCCGACGCGCCGCGCTTCAAGCGCATCGTGTTCCGCCCGATCCCCGAGGAGATTGCGCGAATCTCCGCTGTCAAAACCGGAGCCGTCCATCTGGTCACGTCCTTGTCGCCGACCCAAGCCGGCGCGATCGCGCCGGCCGACGGCGTACAGATACTGAGCGAGTCCAGCAACCGCGTGATGGTCGTCCAGTTCAACAAGTTGGCCGAGCCCGCGAACGATCCGCGCTTCCGCCGCGCCATCGCTCTCGGCATCAATCGCGAAGAGATCGTGCGCGGCCTTCTGAAGGGATATGCCGATCCGGTCCGCACGATCTTCGGTGCGGCGATCCAAGGCGTGCCGAAAGATGTGCACGGAGATTTTCCTTACGATCCCGACCAAGCACGCCAATTGATCGACGCTTTGGGCCTGCGCGGCAAGGAGATCGAGTTGGGCGGAGCCGTCGGGCGCTATCCTCTCGATCGCGAAACGGCGCTCGCCGTTGGCGCGCAGCTGCGCCGCATCGGCCTCAATGTACGCGTGCGTACGGTCGAATACGGCACCTTTGCCGACGACATCCGCGCCAATCGCATCGGTCCCGTCTTCATCCAGCCGCACGGCAATGTCTGGCTCGATCCGCTGCCGCAAATCATCGCCTTCCTCTATAGCCGCGGACATTGGTCGGGCTGGCGCGATCCAGAACTCGACGCCATGATCGACAGAGCCAATACATCCGATGGGCCCGAGCGCGTGGGGTTGGTCGGCGATCTGATCAAGAAGCTGCGCGACGATGCCATCGCGGTGCCGCTCTACGCTCATCGGGTGATCTATGGTGCGGCGCCCGGTCTGCAATGGCGTCCGCGTTCGGACGATCTGATCATCGCGGAAGAAATCGTGTGATGGCGGCCGGTTCCGACGAGGCGCGCGTTCTTGCCCACGTATCGGACCGGGCCGAGCAGACGATCGAGGAGATCAGGGCGGCGATCCGGCAGCCAAGCGTGAGTCGGACGGGCGAGGGCGTTCAAGCGATGGCCGAGTGGGTTTCGGCCTATCTTGCCGCCCTGGGCGCCGACACACGGCTGGCTCCGGGCAAACATGCGCCGTTTGTCGCGGGCACGCTTGCCGGCAAGGCGGGGGCGCCGCGATTGCTGTTCTATGAACTCTACGATGTCCAGCCCGCCGCCGGGCAACCGGGTTGGAGTGTGGATCCGTTCGCAGGGGAACTCGTGCACGACACGGCCGGACGGAGGCGCATCGTCGGGCGCGGTGCATTCAACTCCAAAGGGCCGCTCGTTGGTGCTTTGGCGGCGATCCGGTCGTTTGCCGAACTTGGCATCGAATCTCCGCTGGCCTTCGACTTTTTGATCGAGGGCGAAGAGGAGATCGGCAGCCCGTCGCTGCCAGCGTACATCGCGGCCAACCGCGCCGCATTGCAGGCTTGCGACGGCGCGTTCATCCCGTATTTCGGGTCCGATGCGCGCGGCGCTACGACCATCCGGCTCGGATTCAAGGGCTTGGTTCTACTCGAGTTCCGAATTGCGGGCGGGGCCTGGGGTGGGCCCGCGCGTGGCGACATCCATGCTTTGCACGGTGCCATGGTTGCGAGCCCAAGCTGGGAGCTGGTGCGGGCCCTGTCTGGCCTGGTCGATGCGCAAAACCGCTTGACGGTCGACGGGCTTTCGGTGCCGTCTCCGAGTGCCGCAGATATGGATCTTTGGCGGACGGCAGCCGCACGGTTCGATCTCGATGCCCATCTAGCCGGATTGGGCGCACGACAGGCGCACTGCCGCATGACGCGCGAAGCGGCACTCTATGACACGATGTTCGCGTGCACGCTCAACATCGACGCGATCGCGGCGGGCCGGATCCAGGGCGAGGGCGGGCCCGCAACCGCGATACCTTCCGTCGCGCGCGCCTATGCCGATCTACGGCTGCTGCCGGGCATGTCGACGCACGCCGTCGTCGATCTGATCCGCGCGCATCTCGACCGGCGCGGCTTTGCGCATGTCGAGCTGTCGGTGCGCTCGTCCTATCCGGCGTCGCGCAGCCGCCTTGACGACCCGATCGTCGCGGCGCTGGTCGAAGCGACGCGCGCCCATTGCGCCGATACGCGGATCGTGCCCATTCACGCCGGTGCCGCACCGATGTACGTGTTTTCCGAAACGCTCGGCGTTCCGTACGTCTTCGGTGGCGTCGGCCACGGAGCCGGATCGCACGGCCCGGACGAGTACATCCTGGCCGACGATGTCGGTCCGTTCATGCGATCGATCGTCTCGTTCTTCTACCGCTACGCCGAAAATGCGGGCCCGCTCCGCCGATGATCGCCTATACGATCCGGCGGCTTCTGATGCTGTTCGTCACGATTCTGGGCGTGATGGTGGTGCTGTTCGCGCTCAAGACCCAAATCGGCGATCCGACCTTCTTTCTTTTGCCCGCCGACGCCAGCGAAATGGCGCGCCTTGAGCTGCTGCGCGATCTCGGCCTCGATCGGCCGTTGGGCGAGCAATTTGCGACCTTCATTCTCGATGCGGCGACGGGCGATCTGGGAATGTCGTGGCGCTACAATCAACCGGCCTTGCGAATCGTCCTTGAGGCCTTGCCATCGACGTTGCTGCTGGCGGCGAGCGCTTTGGGTTTCGGCCTGCTGGTCGCAGTGCCGTTGGGCGTGCTGGCCGCATTGCGGCGCGACACGTGGATCGATACGCTCGCCAGTGGCTTGGGCGTGATCGGGCAGGCAATGCCGGTCTATTGGTCGGGCTTGCTGCTGATCCTGCTGTTCAGCGCAAGACTGCGCTGGCTGCCCTCAATGGGGGCCGAAGGTTGGCTTGCGCTGATTTTGCCGACCGTCACGCTCGGGCTCAACGCAATGGCGCGCATCATGCGCATCACACGTTCGTCGATGCTCGACGTGCTGGGGCAGGATTACATCCGTACGGTGCGCGCCAAAGGCATGTCGGAGCGCGCAGTGCTGTTCAAGCACGCGTTGCGCAATGCCGCCGTGCCCATCGTGGCGCTGGTCGGATTGCAGCTCGGCACACTGCTGGGCGGTGCCGTCCTGGTGGAGACCGTGTTCTCGTGGCCCGGGGTGGGGCGGCTGGCGGTGAACGCGGTCTACGCGCGCGACTTTCCCCTGGTGCAGGCCGTGGCACTGGTCGTCACGACGACCTTTTGCCTGGTCAATCTCGCGGTCGATCTGATCGCGGCGCAGCTCAATCCGCAGATCCGGCTGAGTTGAGGGCGAAATGTCGGCAAAAGGGATCGCTGGATTTGCGATATTGGGATTGGTCTTGGCGGCCGCATTGCTGGCGCCGTGGCTGTCGCCGTACGATCCCAACGAACAGGATATTCTGAACGGTCTTGCCGCCCCGCTGGCGCCTGGCGACGACGGGCTTCTCCATTACATGGGGACCGATCGGCTGGGGCACGACGTGCTGAGTCGCGTGGTCTACGGCAGCCGCGTTTCGTTGATCGTCGCGTTCGGCGCGGTGGCGATCTCGGCGTGCGTCGGCGTGCCGCTGGGACTGCTGGCGGGATTTTACGGCCGTGCGGCCGAATCGGCCGTGCTGGTGGCGACCGACATCGTGCTGTCGATTCCGTTTGTGCTGTTGGCGCTGGTGCTGATGAGCGTGCTTGGCGCCAGCCTGTTCAATCTGATCGTGGCGTTCGCCCTCGTTCGCTGGGCCCAGTTCGCGCGTATCGCCTATTCGCTGTCGCTCGAGATTCGTGAAAAAGAATATGTGCTCGTCTGTCGCGCGGCCGGAATTTCACGGTTCCGGACGTTGACCGTCCATGTCCTTCCGAACATGGCGGGGCCGCTGATGGTGGTCGCGACTCTCGAGCTCGCCTACGCGATTTTGATGGAAGCCGGGCTTTCGTTCCTCGGCCTCGGCGCACCTCCCGAGGTGCCATCGTGGGGCGGCATGCTGCAAGAAGGGCGCAACGATCTGAACATTGCGTGGTGGCTGACGACATTCCCCGGGCTTGCAATCATGATCACGGTGATCGGCTACAATTTTTTGGGCGATTGGTTGCGAGACCGCTTGGATCCCCGCCTTCAGGGCATCTTCAAATGATCCCGGTTTCCGGCGGCGCGCCAATCCTGTCGATCCGAAACCTCGAAATCGAATTGCGCGGCAAAGGCGGGCGCCGGGCGCGAGTCGTCTCTGGCATCCACCTCGACCTGCACGCGCAACGCACGCTGGCACTGGTGGGCGAAAGCGGCTGCGGAAAGTCGGTCACGGCTTTCGCGGCCATGAACCTGCTGACGCCGCCGCTGCGCGCGACA
Source organism: Tagaea sp. (assembly GCA_023653245.1). The sequence continues at coordinate 32,762 of JAMNXK010000001.1, read as the reverse complement.
GGCGGCAGCATCGTACTGCGCGGGCCGGACGGCGACGTCGAAATCACCGGTCTCGATCCGCTGGGCGCGCGGATGCGCGCTTTGCGCGGTCGACACCTCGCCATGGTGTTCCAAGACCCGATGTCCGCTCTCGATCCGGTCTACCCGGTGGGCGAACAGATAGCCGAGACGATCCGCGCGCATCTAGGCCTGTCGCACAAGGCAGCGTGGGCGCGGGCGGTGACGATGCTGCACGAAGTGCGGATTCCCGATCCCGAGCGGCGTGCGCACGAATTTCCGTTCCAGCTGTCCGGGGGGATGCGCCAGCGCGTGATGATCGCAATGGCGCTGGCCTGCGCGCCTCGCGTACTGATCGCCGACGAGCCCACGACGGCGCTCGACGTAACGGTGCAGGCGCAGATATTGGCGCAGCTGCGCGACCTTGGCTCGCGCTTCGGGCTCGCCACGCTGATCGTCACGCACGATCTGGGCGTGGTGGCCGAGAATGCGCACGACGTGATCGTCATGTACCGGGGCGAAATCGCCGAAGCGGCACCGGTCGAGGCATTGTTCGCCGCGCCGGCGCACCCCTATACGCAGGGTCTGCTGCGTGCTTTGCCCGCGATGACGGGCAAACGCCGGTCGTTGGTGGCGATCCCGGGCGGGGTTCCCGATCTTTTTGCGCCCGTTGCGGGCTGCACGTTTGCCGACCGCTGTGCCCAGGCGATGCCGGTCTGTCGGCGCCAGCGGCCGGCATCCGTGGAAATTGCACCTGGCCACCGAGTGGCGTGTTTTCTTCATGCCCCCGAAAAGGGCGCGGTCGCGTGACATATCGAATTCGCGTCGAGAATCTGCACGTTCGCTATCCGGTTCGGGGCGGTGTGTTTCGCCGCACGGTCGGATGTGTCGAGGCGGTCGGCGGCGTAAGCCTGCAAATCCAAGTCGGCGGCACGTTCGGGCTGGTTGGCGAAAGCGGCTGCGGCAAGAGTTCGCTGTCGCGCGCGATTTTATGCCTGCAGGATGCCGCGTCGGGACAAATTCTGTTTGCCCCCGAGGGCAGCGGCGCGGCCGTCGATATCGCGCGTATGTCGGAGGCCGAATTGCGGCCCCTGCGCGCGCAAATGCAGATCGTCTTCCAAGACCCGCAATCCTCACTCAACCCGCGCCTCCGCATCGGCACCATCCTGGCCGAGTCGTTGCGTGCGCTCGTTCCGGTCTCGGCGCAGGAAATCCGCGCGCGGGTGGACGACAGCCTTGCGGCCGTGGGATTGCCCGCCGATGCGGGGCGGCGTTTCGCGCATGAGTTTTCCGGCGGCCAGCGCCAACGCGTAGCGATCGCGCGCGCCCTGATTTCGCGGCCGAGTTTTCTCGTGCTCGACGAGCCCGTATCCGCACTCGACGTGTCGGTTCGCGCGCAGATCCTGAACCTACTGGCGGACTTGCGCGCCTCGCGCGGACTCACCTACCTGTTCGTGTCGCACGACCTGTCGGTGATCCGGCACATGTGCGACCAGGTCGGCGTGATGTATCTCGGAAAACTGGTGGAAGTCGGCCCGGTCGACCGCATTTTCGAAGCGCCAGCCCACCCGTACACGCGCAGTCTTCTTGCCGCCATCCCGAACCCCGATCCGAGGGCCAAACGCGCTCCTGTGGCGCTCAACGGCGACCCGCCGAGCCCTATCGACCTTCCCAAAGGCTGCGCCTACGCAAGCCGCTGCCCGATCGCCAGCGGCCTGTGCCACTCGCTCGAACCCGTCTTGCGCGACATGGACGGCGCGCATCGGGCGAGTTGCCATCACGCGACGTTGGGATAAGCTGGTGCGGCATGATGAGCCTGCGCCAGATGGAGATCTTCCACGCGATTATGGTGTCGGGCACCGTCACGGGGGCCGCGCGCGCGCTGAGCATTTCCCAGCCCTCTGTGACCGGCGTACTGCGGCATACGGAAGACAAGCTGCGCCTCAAGCTTTTCGAGCGCGTCAAGGGGCGGCTGATCCCGACCTTCGAAGCTCAAGCCCTGTTCGGCCAGATCGAGCAGGTCTTCGATCGCGTCGAGGGCGTTCGCCGGACGGTGGTCAATCTGAACCAAGCGCGCAGTGGCGCTTTGAACATCGTCGCAATCCCTGCGGTCGGCATGGAACTGGTTCCCGCCGCGATCGGCAGCTTTGTCGCCGCGCGCCAGGAAGTGCGCATCCGCTTCCAGATGCGCTCGCGGCGCGAGGTTATGGAACTTGTCCAAAGTCGGGCGGTGGATCTGGGCTTCGGGTTCCTCACCAGCGACGTGCCGGGGATCGTGCGCGAGGAGGTCGACCGGCGCGATCTGATTTGCATCATGCCGCGCGGCCATGCGCTCGATCGGCTCAAGAAGGTGACCGCGATGGAAGTAGCGAAGCACCCGCTGATTTCCTATCTCAGCACCCAAGGTTTGGCGCCGATCATCAATTCGATTTTTGCCGAAGCCCGGATCAATGCCGATCCGAAGATCGAGGTCGGTCTCATCGTCAACGCATGGGCGATGGTCAACGCCGGAGCGGGCGTAGCACTGGTCGATCCGTTTTCGGGCGGGGAATTCGTTTTCCCGAACGTCGCGGTGCGGCCGTTCTCGCCGGGCGTGCCCATCGCCCTCGAGTCTATTCGTCCTGCCGGCCGCGCATTGTCCCAAATCGGACAGGCGTTCCTCGCCCATTTTGCCGAGTTCGTGCGCAAGCGCGGCGCGCGATGAGTAGGCGTTAGGCTGGAACACCCGCCGCCTGGTTGCGCCGGGCAGCCTCGGTTCCATGTTCGCCGACATTCCATCGTCTTTCGAACGCGTTAACCGCATAGGTCAGCGGGATCGTGAGTGCGAGATACGCAAAGCCGCCCGCGACCAGCGGCGACAAGGTGGCGCGAATATGCGATTCGTCGGATGCGATCGAGAAAATCTCGCGCTGCTCGGGGAGCAATCCCAACAGATATACCAGTGCCGAACTCTTGATGACGTGGATGAACTGGCCGGTCAGCGCGGGCAGCACCCGGCGCACGCCTTGCGGGACGACGATCAGGCACATCGCCTGCAGATAACTTAGCCCCAACGAGCGCGCCGCTTCCATTTGCCCCCGGCCGACGCTTTGGATGCCGCCGCGGAAAATCTCGCTCATGTAGGCCGCCTCGATCAGTCCAAGGGCGAGTGCGGCATACGCGTAGGAGTTTGAGCCGAACGGCCGGATGCCCGCGATCGGCAGACCTTGGCCGATCAAGTAGATCGTGAGAATAGCGGGCAGTCCGCGAAAAACGTCCACGAACGCGCGTGCGGGCGCGCGCAACGCCGCATTCTGGCTTACCAGCAGCAATGCGACGACCAGCCCCAAGCTGAGCCCCATCGCCACGGCCAACAGCGAAAGCACGATCGTATTGGGGACCCCGATCAGAATCAGATCGGGCAGGACCGCCGCAATCTGGTCGAGATCGAAGAAGGTCTTGCGCAGACGCTCCAGTCGTTCCAGCACGGGCGCGCTCCTGTCTTGGAATGGCGCGTCAGGTTCTGGCCGACGCGAAAATCGACTCGAAATCGGCGAACAATTTTGCCGGATCGGCGGCCTGTGGCACCAAACCTTGCGCATGTTGCTCGTGGCACAAGGCCGCGACCATCTTGCGGTGGGCAGCCGATTCCATGCCGAAGGGCGGCGTGTCGTCGGGGAAGTCGCGACATAGGGTCTCGAATTCCGCCATCGCCCAGGGTGTGGCTTCGGCAAAGCGTTTGGCCTTGAGGGTCCATACGTCGAACGCCTGGCGCAACGCGCCGTAGACGACCGGGACGACGAGCGGATGGCGAAGGGCGAACTCCCGCCGAACCGCGACGATATGGAAGCCTGGATAGATGCCGGTGCGGCGACGATACTCGGCCTCGGCGGCGCGATAGTCGGGCACAAGGCGGCGCAACCAGCCATCTTTGGCAAACACGGATTCGGGCGCAAATGCGGTGGTGATCGCGTCGAGCCGGCCGGCGCGAAGCTCGTCGAGCAGATTTTCCGAACCGGTGAGGAACCGCGCGTCGCTGGGCGGCTTTGCGTCGTTGGGCGAGGGCGGTTTGTTGGGGGTATTGGCGTCGAGCGTGCCGATCGTCCAGTGTACGTCGCCGACATCCACGCCCGCATCGCGCATGGCGGCACGCGCCCACATCGTACCGGTGTCCGGCCACGAATTGGTACCGAGGCGCTTGCCCGCCAAATCGGCGAGTTTGGTCAGATTGCTGTCGACGGCGACGAAAAAATTGCGATGCCTGAAGCCGCGCAGGATGAAAGCCGGAACCCCGACGACGCTGTCGTCGCCGCGCGCGCGCGACGACATAGCGATTGAACGAGACCTCGGCCACGTCGATTTTTTCGTTGAGTTCCAAGGTCAGGGGCGCATGCCGGTCGATCTTCAACGCGAATCCGGGTGTGGGCGTATCGCCGAGCATGAGTGCGGCGAAGTGGTCGTAATGGCGCATGACCATATTGACGGGGACGTTGGACATTCACGGCTCCTGTCTTGCGAGGGAACGGGGCTTCTTGACGCGCGAAGGCTTGGAAACGGCGCCGCCGCGCGGATCGGCGCCGGGCGCGCACGTGCCATCTTGGCGGATCGAGATCGCCTGAACGCGCGCCTGATAGGCATTCCATTCGACCGTGTTGCCTAAGGCGGCAAGTTCCGCGCGCGTCCGCGCGGGCCAAGAAGGTTCAAGATGCACCAATTGCCGCTCCTCGCTATGCAAGCGCGGCTGCGATACGGCGCTTTGTGGATCCATGCCGTGGTCGAGGGCGTGGACAAGTACCTGCAGGATCGCGGTGATAATGCGGCTGCCCCCGGGCGCGCCGAGGATGAGGCGGAGTACGCCATCTTCCAGCGCCAGCGTCGGCGCACCGCTACCGATGCGCCGCCCCGCGACGATCGACATTGCGGTGCCTGGGCGCGGATCGAAATGCCCGAGGAAATTGTTGTGAAGGAAGCCGAGTTCGGGCGTGACCGCTCCCGATCCGGCGATCGAACCGATAGAATGGGTCAAGCCGACGCTCATTCCCTCGTCGTCGACTACGCTGACATGGGTCGTGCCGGCGCTCGCCAGTTCGTTTCCTCCGTCGATCCGTTCGCCGCGACGGATGCGGGCGGCCCAATCGTCGAGACGTTTGGGCTTGAGCACTCTGGCTGCAAACGCGCCGGCATCCGCAAGGGCAACGGCCTTGACGTCGAGATTGTCGAGGAAGCCGGCGCGCATGGTGTTGGCAAAGATGTCGAGAGTGCATGCTTCGGCAAACGGCATGCGCCCGAATCCGAGGCGTTCGAGGACGCCGAGCATCTCGAGTATCTGGACGCCGGGGCTCGGGGGCGGGGTCGTGCGGATCTCGAAGCGACCGTATCTTGCATTGATCGCGCGCTGTTCGAGCGCGCGATAGCGTGCGATGTCGGCACGGCGGACGAGGCTGCCGCGCCGCCGCAGATCCTCGGCCATCGCGCGACCGATCGCGCCATCGTAGAAGTCGGCTGGCCCTGCCAGGGCCAGCTGGTCGAGCGTGGCGCCGTAGACAGGTTGCTTGAGGGTGTCGCCGGCTTCGTAGGTGCGACGACCGCCTTTTAGATAGGTCCGCTGCGCCACCGGATCGCGTGAAAGTTTTGTGCGCAAGGACGGATACCCGGGTCGATCCTGAGCCTCGCCGCTGTCGCGCGTACCCCAGCCTTGGGCGATGTAGGGATAGATGAGAAATCCGTCTACTGCGAGCCTGATGGCGGGTTCGATGAGGCCGCGCCACGTGACCCGACCGCTCCCGTAACGTTCGTGGAGATGCCGGCAAGCTGCAACGAAGCCCGGAACCATTGCAGATTTCGGTCCGATCTGGTTGTCGTCGCCGCCGACGACGTAGCGACCGATCGCTTCGGCGCGGCCCGCCCGCTTCGCAATCCAAGACTTAGGTACGGTGCCCGAGCCGATCTCGCACTCGCCGTTGACCACGCGCACGTGCCCGTCCGGCCGGGAGACAAGGGCGATCGCCGTGCCGCTCAATCCGCACATCAACGGGTTGGTCACGCCTTGCGCAAATGCCGCCGCGACGGCCGCGTCGGCCGCATTGCCGCCGCTCGCCAGGATCCGGCCGCCAATCTTGGCCGCCAAGGGCTCGGGGCACACGACCATTGCGGACATTCGGTTGATTCAGCCGGTCGTGCGCTTGTGTGGTTCTCTATCGCGGGCCCGGCACGCCAGGCTGGCGCTGCTGGCCAAGCACGGGGAAATCCCGGTAGAGCGGATCGGGCAGCGCGTTGCCTGGATGCCATTTGTCGAAGATTCGCACATAAGTCCCGTCGCGCATCATGCCTTCCAAGGCGTCATTCAAGGCGGTCTTCAGCGTCGCGTTGCCCTTGCGGACGGGAAAGGCGTTGGGATAGGGCGTCGGGGTGCGCGCGATGGTTTCCAGATTGGGAAAACGGCGCTGCGTTTCCTCGACCTGCGCGCTGCCCATCAACAGCGCATCGATCGAGCCGGCGTTCGCCGAGCCGATCATAGCGACCTCCGTCGGAAAGCCCATCAGGCGGATATTGGGATGGTTGTCTTGCATGTATTTTTCCTGAATGCTGCCGCGCACCACGCCCACGATTTTGCCGTTCAGATCTTGGTAGCTTTTTATGGCACGGCTTTTATCGGCGACCAGCGGAAACCAGCCGTAGAACCACGGGTTCGTGAAATCGACGACAGCTTCGCGTTCGGGTGTGCGCATCAGACCGATCGCGGCAATATCGTATTGGCGGTTGCTGACCGCCGGAATTGCGCCTGCCAGATCGGCCTGGGCACGAAAGACGGGGCGCAAGCCGATGCGCCGAGCGGCTTCCGTCACCAGATCGATCGCCATGCCGGTCGGCTGGCCGTTCTGGATAAACGAGGTGGGCGGTGCCGATGGGCTATAGAGCACGGTCAATTGTCCGGGCTCGATCGTATCGACACGCGGCGCGGTTTGGGCGAGAGCCGGACCCGAATGGCAAATCACCGCAATGACGAACGCCACGCTCGCTGCGGCACGACGAAATGCATCGAAGCTGTCGGTCATTTGCTCTTCCCCTCTACGGATCGTCAGCAGGCGAATGTCGATGGCGCAGCCGACCGGCAAACGCTAGCGCCAAACCGCGCCATACTGGACGACAAAGGATTTCCCGATCTATAGGGCAAGGTTATGTTCTCCGCAGCCCGCTTTCCCCTCAGGGCACGACGAGCCGGAAGCACTCCTCTACGCAATCGCGACAGTCCGTCTCGTCGCCCTCGACGGGAGCCGGCTGAGGCTTCAGCGCGGCGCCGCCGCCGTCCTCGCGACCGGCTCGATGAACTTGAACGTATCGTCCAGATATTTCGCGAAGGCTTCGCCGCGCATGAATTGGCCGGTTTGCGCGGTTGCCTCGTAGTGTTCGAGCACTCGGCGCGAACCATTGGCTTTCTCGAGGACCGTCGCCATGCCGTCGATCGCGGCGCGGGGCGTGCCCTTCGGCGCGAACCAGAAATACTCGGGGCAAAAATCGAACTCGACTCCCGACTCGCGGAGCGTCGGGACGTCCGGATCGTTCGGAAGGCGTGTCTTGCCGGAGTAGGCAAGTGCCCTTACGCCGTTCGCCTTGAACGCTTGGAACTCGCCGTTCGACATCACCGTCAGCTGCGTATGCCCGCCCACAAGCGCCGCGAAGTTATCGGCACCGCCGCCGATCTGCGCGTAGCGAAGTTTCGCACCAGGGACGGCGTTCTCCAGCAGGAGCCCCATCAAGTGGTTCAGTCCGCCGATATTGACCCCGGTAGCGATCGTGCCGGGCGCCGCCTTGGCGGCGTCGACCAGATCTTTGAGCGTCCTGTAGGGCGAGTCGCGGCGGACGACCGGAAAGAAGCAAAATCCGCCGGTGAGCGCGACCGGTTCGAAATTCCTATAGGAGACGCCGCGCGCGGGATCGACGACCTCGCCGGACAAAAGCGCAAGGTGGATCAGGAGGAAAGTATGTCCGTCGGGTGCCGCGGTCATGACCTGGCGCGTTCCCACGGAGAAGTGACCGCCGACATTTTGGACGATGATCGGCTGGGAGACGAGATTCTCCTCGGTCAGGGCCCGTTGAAAGGCGCGGGCGAGCACATCGGCGGCACCGCCGGGCCCGAAGGGCACGACCATCCGAATCGGCTTCTCCGGCCACTGCGCGAGAGCCGGAGAACCGGTGGCAATGGGCAGTGCGAGCGATAGCACGAACGCCAATGCGAGCGATGCGAGGTGAGGCCGGCGCATTCTGTCCTCCTTCAATGTTGCCGCATTCTCTGGCGGCATTTCGCGAACGGGCCAAGGCGGCGCGGTAGATCGACCGCCTCAGATGTCGGGCTAGGAAATCTCACGAAGCCGCATTCCGACTTCGAGTCCGTTTGCTTGAGCGGGTCCGTTGAGATGGCCAATGATTCCGGTTTCCAGGGAGTCGCGCGCATCGCCGATTCGCGCACTCAGGTGCGTGACGGCGCCGGCGGGAACTCCCGCCTCGCCAAGAATATCGAGTGCTCGGATACCGGCCCGACCTTTGCCGATGCCCGCGTCGTTGAAGAAGACGACTGCCGGGCGGTGCCGCAGCGCGTAGACCGCCGAAACGGCCCCACCATGCGACCCGGAAACCACGATCCGGCCCAAATCCGACGCATCGATCATCGAGATGGAGTCGCAAAGATTGAAGGTGCGGCCTTGCACCGCGACGAGGCCGTGGAACAGATCGGCCCGGTGTGGCTCGGTGGACCCGCGCGCCCGCGGTGCCGTCGGGACGGCAATCCTGGATGCCGCGTCCATGACCGCCACGCCCGGGCGAACCCCGCGGGCGCTCGCGGTCGCGTTTGCGAACGACACGACCCCGTTGTCCCACGTGTCGCAGCCATCGCCGATCGCGGCGCTCGCATTGTCGACGCCCGCACTCGGAATTCCGTATGCGTCGAGAGCCAGTACGCCGGCCACACCGGCTTGCTCCTTGCCGATCCCCGCATCGTTGAAAAAGACGCCGGCGCAATCGTACTTGAGAGCGAACTCTCCCGAACTTACACCGCCGTGTGATGCGCAAACCACGACATGGCCGGAATGCCGGGCGTCGAGAGTCGTGATCGTGTCCGCCACGACGACGACGGCACCCGTATCGAGCGTTCTGGTCGAGACTTCCACCTTGCCGGTCCGGATCAGGAGGGCCTGACGATCGCGTTCACACTTTCCCGAATGGCGTCGGGCTCAAAAATCCGCTTCCAGTCGCGCGTGAACATGACCTGCTTCGAGAGTTCGATCGCCTTGAGGCAGCCATCGGACATGCGCACACCTTTGACTTGCTCGAAAATGATCGAGGATTCCGCGAACATGTGGCCGAGCACGAAATCCCGGGCCATGTCCCACGGGACCCCCCGCTTGACGGCCTCGTCGACGGCCTCGCGCATGATCGTGAGACAGGTTGCGGTCACCGTTTCCGACAAGACCGGCTCGAGCATGATCATTTGTTCGACCGTGGCACGATGGACCTTCAAGACCGGCGCATAGAAGGCGCGCGCGATGTCCGCGCCGATCGCGAAATCGCTCTCCGGGCCCTGCATCAAGCAGCAAATGATGTTCTGCTTGGCCGCGATGCCGCCGAAATAGTCCATGCGCGCCGCCGTGTCGGTCTCCTCGTTGAACATCGACGTATGGCAAGGGTGCGCGATGAAGTACGTGACGTCGCCGCGCCGCGGCATCTCGCCGGCATAGGGCGCCGCCGCGTCGAGCACGATGAGCATGGATCCGGCGGGAAGCCGGTCGCCGATCGAAGCCGCGACCTTTCCGATCGCGTTGTCGGGGACCGCCAGAATGACGGCGTCGATGTCGCGCAACGCGTCCTGCACCTCGCTGCAATCGACACCGACGGTGCTCTTCAGCCGTTCGCGCCCTTCTGCGGCGACCTCGACGTAGCGGACGTCATAGGCCGATTTCGCGAGATTTTGTGCTAGCCGCACGCCCATTTTCCCGCCAGCTCCGAACAAAGCGACTTTTGTCATCCGAGGCGCACTCCCAGTTTATCGTGCCGGTTTCTGTAATACATCATACCCATACATCAAGAGGGTCAAAAAGTAAAGATAAGCCAGACGATTCGCCCTACTTCGAAGCGAAGCGTTGACTCGCGGTATGCGCGCGAAAGCGCCGCCGTTGGTCCGAGTAATGAGTCCCCAGCGAGGTTTCGGGGTCGATCGTTTCGCTGCGCGTCGGTGCCACCGCGACCTGTGACGGGCGCGCGCCCGTCGCCGCCATCCGGGCGAGACGCGCGGCGCCGAGCGCCGCTCCGTTCTCGCCGCCAGCCAGCAGCCCCAGCGGTATGTCCAGAACGGATGCCAGTATTCGGATCCAATGTCGCGAGCGCGCGCCGCCGCCGATCACGTCGGCCCGCGCGACCCGCGTGCCGGCCCCGGCCAATGCGTCAAGACAATCGCGAAACGCAAAGGCAACCCCTTCCAGTATCGCTTGGGTCATATCGCGCCGCGATGCGTCGTGATCCAGCCCGATGAATTCGCCTCGAAGCCCAGCATCGTTATGTGGCGTTCGCTCGCCGGACAGGTACGGCAGAAACAGGACTCGCCCGGGCGGCGAGGGGTCCCCACCGAGTTCGCCGAGCAACTCGGCCTCCGCGCTTCCCGTCACGCGTGCCCACCACCCAAGACAGGAGGCGGCCGAAAGCGTGACGCCCATTTGGTGCCAAGTATCCGGAACCGCGTGGCAAAACGCGTGCACTGCGGAGGCTGTGGCGGGTGCGAAGTGCCCCGTCGTCGCCCAAAGGACGCCGGAAGTTCCCAACGACAGAAATGCGCTGCCAGGAGCGATCGCGCCAAGTCCGATCGCGCCCGCCGCATTGTCGCCGGCGCCGCCCGCGACGACCGGGGAGTGCGAAAGCCCCCAGCTTGCGGCGATTTCGCGCCTGAGTCTGCCGGCCTCGGCCGTTCCTTCGACAAGCGACGGCATGTGACGAAGCGACAGACCGGTCGCATCGAGCGCGCGCTCGCTCCAGCGCCGGCGCCGGACATCCAGCCACAACGTGCCGGACGCATCCGACATCTCTTCGATCGTCTCGCCCGTCAGCCGCAGCCGCACATAAGCCTTCGGTAGCAGGACCATCGCGGTCCGTCGGAAAATATCGGGCTCATGACGGCGTACCCACAGGAGTTTGGGCGCCGTAAACCCCGGCATCGCCAGGTTTCCGGTCACGTCATGCTGCCCGTCGAATGAACTGGCGAACTCGTCGCACTCGGCGGTCGCACGTCCATCGTTCCAGAGGATACACGGCCGAAGCACGCGCCGGCCGGAATCGAGCAATGTCGCGCCGTGCATCTGGCCGGACAGCCCGATGCCATGAAGCGCCGAGAACGCGCTCCGATGCGCCGCACGTAGTTCGGCGACCACGGACTCGACCGCGAGCCACCAATCTTCAGGGTCTTGCTCGGATTGGTCGTCTTGCGGCCGGCTCACCGAAAGCGGATGGCCGGCAACGCCAAGCACCGTGTCGTCGTCGGTGAGCAACCCCTTCACCGACGAAGTACCGATATCCAATCCAAGATAGACAGGCATCGATGCCGCCTTCGTGCAATCGGTCAAGTCGGTGGGGTTAGATCAGTATCTCGGCATCCGATTCGCGCGCGACACGCCGGATCTCCTCAAGAAGGTTCGGCAGAACCGGTATCCCGGACCGTTTTCGCTCGAAGTAGATCCGGCGTTCCGGGTCGCCGGGTGCCATCACCGGCGATCCCGGATCGATAGGCGACGTCGAACGAAGATGTTCGCCGAATAGATCGACGGCGGCGCCGAACGAACTTGGGTCTTCGAACAATCCGCGCGCGTCGAGAACGAGGAACGTATGTCCGATATCGAGCGTAGGACCGCGTGCATTCGTTCCGAGCGTCGCTCCCCCCACCTTCGATCCGGATACGAGGGATGCCAAGACTTCGACCATAACGCCGAGCCCGTATCCTTTGTGGCCGCCGAACGGCGTCAGTCTCTTGAGTTTGAAAGCTTCATCGGCGTCGGTAAGCGGCCGGCCGCTCTCATCGACGGCCCAACCTTCCGGAATCGACTTGCCCGCGAGACGCGCCAGATTGATCTTGCCCATCGCCACCGTGGACACGGCCATATCCATATTCAGATGCATGCCGCTCGCCGCACCGGCCGCAAACGCGATCGGCAGCGCTCCGAAGCACGGTTCTTTTCCCAACGGCGGCACAACCGTGCGGCCTGGCGTGCCCGATACCGAGACTCCGAACATGCCCGCTTCCGCGGCAAGCATCGCGTAGTAGCCGGCGGCCCCGTAGTGATTGGAGTGGCGGACGGTCGCGCCGGCGACGCCGGTTTGCCGCGCGCGGTCGATGGCCCATCGGCAAGCGACTTCGGAGACCGGGTGTCCAAGTCCGTGCCCTGCGTCGAACAACGCAAGGGATCCCGCTTCGCGGACCAATTCGATCTTCGCGTCCGGCTTCAGCTTGCCTTGTTTGAGCTGGTCGAAATAGGTCGGCAGCATCGCGACGCCATGGGTATCGATACCGCGCAAATCCGCATAGCTCATTGCGCGGCAGCACGCTTCGATATCGCCGGCGGACATGCTCCACGCCGACAGGATCGCGGAAGTTTGGCGCACAAGCAGTTCGGTTGCGATCGGCGCGGCAGCCGCGCGTTCGGACTCATCGGCCATCCGGCACCTCCGAGGTCATCTCGTTCACCCACGCGCAACCCATCGCTATCCTTTCACGGCTCCGGCCGTCATGCCCTGCACAAGAAACTTCCGCACGAACAAGGAGAACACCAAGACCGGCATCATCACCATCGTGCCGCCTGCGGCTATCTTTCCCCATTCCCACCCCTCGAGATTCATGAAATTGACGACGGCAACGGGCGCCGTTTGCGCCACGCGCCGCGTCAGGATCAGCGCGAAGAAAAAATCGTTCCAAGAGTAGAGAAAGCAAAGAATGGCCGTCGCGGCGAGGCCCGGCAGCGCGATCGGCAAGGTTATCCGAAGGAACGTCTGCATCAGACTGGCGCCGTCGATCCATGCGGCCTCCTCGAGCGAGCGCGGGCAATCGTCGAAATAGCTGCGCATGAGCCAGACGACCAGAGAGAGGTTGAACGTGAGATAAATAACAATCAAGCCGAGCAGAGTGTCGAGGAGTCCCGTGTATCGATAGACCAAGAAGTACGGGATCGTGAAGGCGATCGGCGGCGCCATGCGGGAGGCCAAGATGATCAGTGCCATAGCCGAGCCCGACCGATGCGACATGCGCGACAAGGCGTACGCGCCTGGCACGCCGACCGCCATAGCGATCGCGGTCGAAACGACCGCGACGATAGCGCTGTTGGAGAACGACCGGAGGAAAGTGTCGCTCAGAAGGGCCGCATAGTTCGCGAGCGTCGGCGTGAAGAACAATTTCGGCGTCAGGGACAGGATGTCGGCGTCCGACTTGAAGCTCATGAGCACAAGCCACAAGAACGGCGCGACGACAACGAGGGCCAGGAGCAGCAGTAAGACCGAATAGCCGCGTTCCCGCCATCGCCGCATCCTGGGGCTGCCGTCAAGCATCGACGTTCCCGCGCCAGCCCACGCGGCGCAGGATCATCCAGCTCAACATTCCGGTGATCGCCATGAGGCAGACCGTGATCGCGCTCGAGTACCCAATAAAGCTGAAATTGAACGCTTGTATAAAGCTATAGAAATTCGTGATCTCCGTTACGCTCCCCGGACCGCCGCTCGTCAGGAGGTAGACGAGCGGAAAAGTCTTGACGCTGTCGATCAGCCGGAAAAGCCCCGCCACAAGCAGGACGCTGCGCAGGTGCGGAAGCACGATGTACAATGTCGATTGAAGCCGGCTTGCGCCGTCGATCTTTGCCGCATCGAGATGTTCTTCGGGTATGCCTTGCAGCCCGGCGAGCACCATGAGGAGCACGAACGGAAACCATTGCCAGCAATCCGCGACGATGATCGCCGTCAGCGCCCAGCTCGCACTGGTTATCGGCGAGCCCATATCCCAGCCGAGCTGCTTCACCAGCCACCAGAGCGGGCTGATATCGGGCGTATAGAGGACTTTCCAGATGATCGCGACGATGATCGGTGGCAGCACCATGGGGACGAGGAAGACGGTACGCATCGCCATCGCCATTCGCGCCTTCGAGTTCAGCATGAGGGCGAACAGCACGCCGACGATCATCTGCAGGGTTACGCTCCAAAACGACAATTTGAGCTGCACCCAGAGCGAGTTGATGAACCGCTCGTCCTGCATCATCCAGGCGTAGTTCTGTAGCGGATTCGAATAGTCCCACGCGGATCCCGGGCGGGTCAGGTTCATCGGCGTGAAGCTTGTCGCGACGAGAAAGAACATCGGCGCGATCGTGATGACGCCGAGCAGAACCAAGGCCGGCGTCAGAAGACGAAGATTGAACGCGTGCTGCGCGCGAAAGGCGCGGCTTGGTGGAGGAAGTCCGACGGGCCCGCCGAGAGTCGAGCCGCCAAGTTCGGACGCCATCGGGCTCCTTCCACCGCGGTCCATCAGATCGGGACGCCGGACCGCTTCAGATCGGCGATCGCTTGCGTCTGCGCCTGTCGCATCGCCGCCGCGGCACCCATCTGGCCGGAAGCGACGGCCTCGATCGCTTTGTTGATCTTGTCGCCGACCTGCGGGAAGACGGAAACGGATCTGTAGTTCATGTAGTCCGACGCACCGATTTGATCGAGAACCTTGAGGAACATCGAGGCGACGTCATGCCCGTTGAGGGTCATGTTCGAGCGGAACGCCGGATCGGTGATGATCGATCGGCGGCTGACCGTTCCGTATCCCTTCTCGCGCACGAGCCGCAGGAGCGTTTCGCGGCTCATCGCCCATTTGATGAACTCCCACGCCGCTTCCTTCTGGCGCGCATTGGCGGGAATACCGTAGCCGTGGCTGCTCGAACCGGTGAAGTCGCCTTTCGGACCGACCGGCATCGGCGCGAATCTGACCGTCGACTTGACCGTACTGTCGGCATGGCGGACGAGCGGCGTGAACCAGTCGATCGCGGTCGTCCGGAAGTTGCCGCGGCCGAGCATCTGCGCGCGCACGGATTGGTCGTTCGTGTAGGAAAGCAGCCCGGGCGGGCCGAACTTCGTGATGAGGTTGGCATAGTACTCCGCGGCGGCGATCGCTTCCGGCGTATCGAGCATCGGCATCAAGTCGCCCGGCGGGCCGCGGAACACCTTGCCGCCGAGCCCCATCAGGTAGGGAATGAAGTTCCAGTGATGGAGGTTGTCGTTCACGAACGCCGCCGAGCCGTCCTTGCCGTGGACCGCTCGACAGGCGGCTTCCAGCTCGGCGAAGGTCTTCGGCATCTGCACGCCGGATTGGTCGAGCAGGTCCCCGCGCGAAGCGGACATGACCATCGCTCCCGCTTCCCAGCAATAGCCGTAGGTCTGGCCCCTGGCGTCGCGAAGGGACGCTTGCGGTCCGGGGAGGAAATCGTCGGGGTTCCAGTCCGCGGGCGTCAGGTTCGGATTTCGCACGAACGGATCGAGCGGCGACATCCAGCCGCTGCCGATCCAACGGCCCGAGTAGATGAACGTGATATTGCAGAAATCATAGGCCGAGCCGCCGGTCGACAGCTCAAGGTCCATCCGTTGATTGTAGACCGGGAAGGCCTGGATATCGAGATTGACCTTCATGCCGGACTGCGCCTCGAATTCCGGCAGCAGATCCCGAAGCCAAGTGTGAAACACGTGCTGGAAGCAGGCGCCATTCAGCGTCACACCGGCGAACCTTCTCGCCTGACCGACCACAGGTGGTGCCGCCAAGCCCGTCGCGGCGAGCGCGGCTCCGCCCATCGCGGCCTGCAACAAACGACGTCGATGCAGCTTCGCGGCAGCGACGGTTGCGATCGCGCCTGTCGGCTTGTTGGCCATGGTTTCCTCCCCAAGTTACGGCTTGTTTCTAAACATCATACATCATACGCATCCACATGCAATGCGTTTTTGGCGTATGGCCCTAGAAACCGGCCGTGCGTCTGACCTGGCAGCGGCGTGTACCCGGGGATTGGACCTTCGTGCGCAGTCCGCTACCACTTGGTCCGTCGGCGGCCTGGCGCGCGCAATGCCAGCTTCTCGTCGCCCGTGAGCCAGGCGACCGTCCATTCATTGTGGAGATGGTCGCCGGTCGCTTCCATCCACGAAACCATCCGGCGCTTCATGTCGTCGAGAACTTGCCGATGCGGGCCGGGATCCTCCGCGAGGTTCTTCAACTCATGGGGATCCGTCTCATGATCGTAGAATTCATCGATATCATTGGTGTGATAGATGTAGCTGTAACGCTCGTCGGCGAGCAGCCGCATCGAGTACAAGCCCATATGGCTGCCGTGGAACTCGCAATAGGCTTCGGTCGGCCATTCCCCGATCGGGTCTCCGCGCAAGATCGGCACCAGGCTGCGCCCTTGCACGTTCGGCGGGATCGGCTGGCCGGCGATGTCGAGGAACGTCGCGCACAGATCCATGAAGTGGTGCACGAAGTTTTCCGAGACGGAGCCTGGGCGCGTCACGCCGGGCCACCGGACGATCAGCGGAACGCGATAGATCTCCTCGTACATCGTGTAGTCTTTGTTGCAGATGCCATGTGCGCCGATCGTATCCCCGTGATCCGTACTCCAGACGATGACCGTGTTCTCCAAGAGGCCCTTGGCGCGCAAATGCTCGATGACGCGACCGGCCTGGGAATCGATGAGACTCACTTCGCCGAAATACGCCGAAACGAAGGGCTGCCAATCGGCCCAAGACATCTTGTCGGTGCCGTAATGACGCTTCTTGATGCGTTGCACGGCCGGCTTGGAGGTCAACGGGTCGGCGGCGTTGGGCCACGGCGGAATGCTCGCGCTCGGGTACATGGAGTAAAACGGCTCCGGCACGACATTGGGATAGTGCGGGCCGTGAAAATCGACGCGAACGAAGAAAGGCGCGTCGCCTTCGACGGCGTACTTGTCGATCAATTCGATCGCGCGGTCGCAAATCCAGGCGGGCCGGGACGTTTCGACGGCACCCGGATCCTTCGCGCACGACTGCGTGCGATAGGCCCAGTACGTGTCCGGAGTCTCGATTCCGAGCCCCTTTCGCCAAGTCATGTAGTCGCCAAGCGAGTGATAATCCTCGAACCCGAAATCGAGCGGCGTCTCGGTTTCGCTGACGTGCCATTTGCCGACAAAACCCAGGCGATAGCCGGCTGCCTTCATTCCTGTAGCGAGCCGGTCGTCTTTCGAATTCAGGCTATTGCTGATGGGATGCAGAGATACGTTGTCCAGGACGCGATGCTTGTGCGGGTAAACACCGCTCAGCATCGACGACCGTACCGGCGAACACAACCCGGTCGGCGTATAGGCGCGATCGAATCGCATGCCTTGTGCGGCAATCCAATCGATCGCGGGCGTACGACAGATCGGGCTTCCATACGCGCCGATGGTATCGCGTCGCTGCTGGTCGGTAATGAAAACCAGAAAATTCGGACGTTTTTGCACTCCAGTCCTCCCTACCGCGCTTCTTGCGTCACAGTCATTATACGTATAACAACCGGGATCGGAGTGTCAACGAGGCTCTAGGCGACTGTTGGGGGCAGGGATGGACATCTGTGTGTTTGGCGCCGGTGCGGTCGGCGGGCATTTGGCGGCCCGGCTCGCCGCCGCAGAATGCCGCGTATCCGTCGTGGCGCGGGGGCCGCATCTTGAGGCGATCCGCCAAAACGGGCTGGAGCTGCGCATCGCGGATCGAACGATACGCGCGCGCGTGCGCGCGACACACGATCCCCGTGAAATCGGGCCGCAAGATTTGATCGTGGTTTCGGTCAAGGCGCCCGCGCTGGCGGGCATTGTCGACGACCTCAAGCCGATGCTGAAATCCGATACATCGGTCGTGTACGCGATGAACGGGATTCCCTGGTGGTACTTCCACGGCATGCCCGATCGACCTGACAGAAAACTCGCGATCCTCGATCCCGGGGGCCGCCTGTGGGACGAAATCGGGGTTGCGCGCACGATCGGCTGCGTCGTCTATTCGGCGAACGAAGTGGTCGAGCCGGGTGTGATCTTGAACCGCTCGCCGGCGCGCAATCGGCTTATTTTGGGTGAGCCCGCCGGGCGGACGGGACGAGCTGCCGCCATCGCCCAGGCGCTCGCGGCGAGCGGAATGGATATCCAGACGAGCGCGGATATCCGGAAGGAGATTTGGCGCAAATTCTTGGTGGGCAACATGACGCTTTCGCTACTCGCCGCCTTGACGGGATCCGCCGCCGACGCGATCGTCCGGGATCCGGAGCTGGCGCGCGTCGCGCGCGAGATCGCTCGGGAGGGCAAGACCCTTGCGGCCCGATTGGGCGTCGATCTCTCGGATCTCGATCCCGACGTCCAACTCGACCCGGCCAACGTTCCCGCAGGCAATCGTCCTTCGATGCTGCAAGACCTCGAACGCGGACGACCGATGGAAATCGACGCGATGGTGACCATCGTCCAGGATCTCGCGGCGGAAACGTCCATACCCGTGCCGAACTTCGCGATCGTCGCAGCCCTCCTCAAGCGCCGCGCGCGGGCGGCCGGCTGCTATTTCCCTGTGGAAGGACGAGCGTCGGGTCTATGATATCGAGCGGATTCGCGAACGCTTCGGGTAGCGCCCCTCGGCGCCGCCCCGACACGACGAAGAGAGTGCAAATGGTCAGTGCAGCGAAAAAGCAAGCGGACAACGACGCACCCCGGCGTCCGCGCTTGCTGTTCGACCCGGCGGCCAAGCGCCAGCCGACGCGCGTTCAGATGGTCCTCGAACACGTCAAGGACCAGATCATCGCCGGTCAGTTGAAGCCGGGTTCGCAATTGCCGACCGAAAACGAAATCGCCGAGCATTTGGGCATTAGCCGGACGCCCGTGCGCGAAGCGATCAAGATATTCGAAGCGATGGGCGTGCTCGAAGTGCGCATCGGTTCGGGTACTTTCGTCAATCGGGATATCGAGCCTTCGCTCGCGCAATTGCTGCTGTTCCAGCTCTATCTGCGGAAGACCACGCCGCAGAAGATGATGGAGGTCCGCCAGATGATCGCCCGCGGCTGTTCGGAGATGGCGGCACAACGGCGCACGAACGACGATCTGGCAGCGATGCGAAGTGCGATCGAGAAAATGGAAATACTGGCCGCCTCGCCAAGCCCGTCTTACGACGAAGCCCTCGAGGTGGATCTCGAATTCCACCGCGCGATCAACCGCGCGACGCACAACGAACTCGTCGAAACCATCGGCAACTTCATTCTCGATACGGTCGCGCCGTGGATCAAATTGTCGCTTCAGCGTCTGTCGCCGGCGGCGGCCGTCAACGTCCATAAGCTCGAATATGAGATGATCGCCGCCGGCGACTCGGCCGGAGCCTGGCAAGGCAAGACTACGGCGGCGGTCGATATCAGTTTGGAGAACTGGCGCAACTCGCTCGTCGAAACGCCGATCGTACCCAAACCGAGATGAACTCGGGCTCCTGGGAGCAAGCGGCCACGGGCGTCGGCCCTCTGGTCCTCGGCGAAGCGGCCTCTTTCTGATCCGCGATCCGGATGGAAACGAGACCGAGCGCGCCGCTTTCGGCGGGCCGGATCTGCCGACGCTCTATGTCACGACTGCAACGCTGCGCCTCTCGCCGGCGGGGCGCGCAAGGCAGCCCGAAGCACGCCATGTCTTCAGCCAAAAGACCGACTGCGCGGGCATTCGCGAGCCGATGTTCGCCGGCTGGGTATCCTAGCGGGAACGCTGGGCGGCGGCTGCCAGGCTCCGCCGCACGAACGCCAGAGACCCCGACACCGCCGACCTAATCGTTTCGAGTTCCAGAGGCGCCGGGCTGCGGCTCGGCGCGGCGCGTCCCAACCGCTTCAGCCGGAGCGGCAGCTCGATGCCCATAGGGATGCGTCGGCTCCGCTTGGCGATCAAAGCCAAGATTCGGGAAAAGTCGATCGATCCTTCGCCGAGCGCGGTAAACTCCCAACCCAGCGGGGTCGACAAGATATCCTTGAAATGGAAATGACTTGCGGCGTCGAGAATCGAAGCGACGTCGTCTTCGGGGTGGATCGCCTCGCCGCTATACGTCAACACGTTCCCGGTATCGTAGTTGATGCCGAGCCAAGGCGAGTTCAACTCGGAAAGCAATTTGAGGCCGTCTGCGGCTGCGCCGAAAAGATTGTCGGTTCCGTGACCGGGGTTCTCGAAGGCGACGACGACGCGAGCATCTTCGGCCGCTCGCGCTAACTCCCCGGCGTTCCGACGGAATACGTCCGATCTCTCGACCGTCGTCGAGTTTGTGATCACGAAGCGGGCCCCGATACGGGCCGCGAAACCCAGGCGACGGCGAAGCAGCTCGACGGCGTCCGGCTCGCCCGCGTCGATATGTGCCGACAGCGCAAGCGGGGCGACACCCGCATCGGACATTTGCCGGGCCAGTTTCGCAGCGGCATTGTCCGAAAACGCCGTCTCGTCGAACTCGACATAGCCGCGGATATAGGCGGGCTCCACGTATTTCGCGCCAAGCGCCGCGATCTCCGCGAACGCGAGCGCATGCTCGTAGCCCTCGAACGCGACGGTCGAGATCGAGATTTCAAACTCGGAATTCGTCGTCATCGATGATCGGCTCCAGCCATTCGAGTTATCCATTTTCGCCGCAAGACGCGCTTGCGCGGTCGACGCGGAGCGATTCTCTGCCGGTCACCCTTTCACGGCGCCGGCCGCCAGTCCATGAACCAGGTACTTCCGGACGGCGATCGAGAAGATCAAGACCGGCAGCATGACGAGCGTTCCGCCGGCCGCGATCTTTCCCCACTCCCAGCCTTCGTAGTTCAGGAAGTTGACGACCGCGATCGGCGCCGTCTGCGCGTCCCGCCGCGTCAGGATGAGCGCGTAGAAGAAGTCGTTCCACGAGTAGAGAAAACAAAGGATGGCGGTGGCGGCAAGGCCCGGCTTGGAGATCGGCAAGACGATACGGGTGAACGTCTGCAGCATGCTCGCTCCGTCGATCCATGCCGCCTCCTCGAGCGAGCGGGGGCTCGCGTCGAAAAAACTCCGCATCAACCAGATCACGAGCGACAGATTGAACGTGAGGTAGATGACGACCAAGCCGGTCAGCGAGTCGATCAATCCGAGATACCGATAGGCGAGGAAGTAGGGGATCGTGAACGCGATCGGCGGCGCCATGCGCGAGGCGAGGATCAACAGCGACATCGGTCGCTCCATCCGCAGCGTCAGCCGCGACAGGGCGTAGGCCGCGGGCACGCCGATCACGAGCGCCAGCACGGTCGAAACGATCGACACGATCGCGCTGTTCATGAACGACTTGGGAAAGTTGCCTTGCCAAAGGGACGCGTAGCTTTCGATCGTCGGGTTGAAGAACAGCTTGGGTACCGGCGACAGGATATCCGCGTTCGTTTTGAAGCTCATCGCGAGCAGCCAAACGAATGGAAACATGACGAGCGCGGCGAGAAGCGCGACGACCGCGACGAGCAGAATATGCTCCCAACGCCGATGGCGATGATGCGCGCTACTCGACATTTTCGTTCCAACCCGCGAGCCGAATGACGATCCAGCTCAGGACGAGCGTCGCGGCGACGAGAAGCACGGTGATCGAACTCGAGTACCCGAGATAGCTGAAGTTGAACGCCTGAAGGAAACTGTAATAGTTGGTGACCTCGGTGACCGTCCCGGGTCCGCCTTCCGTCAGAATATAGATCAGTGGGAAGGCCTTTATACTGTCGATCAATCTGAACAATCCGGCGACCAGCAAGACCCCCTTGAGGTACGGAACGACGACGTAGAAGGTCATTTGCAGGTAGGTTGCGCCGTCGATCTTCGCCGCTTCGAGGTGCTCTTCGGGAATCATCTGCAAGGCCGCGAGAATCATGAGCATCGTGAACGGGAACCACTGCCATGTGTCGGCGATGACGATCGCGGTCAATGCCCAGTCCGCACTCGCCGTCAGCGCGGGAACATCCCAGCCGAGCTGTTCGAACAGCCACCAGAACGGGCTTATGTCGGGCGTGTAGAGGACCTTCCAAATGATCGCGACGACGATCGGGGGAAGGACCATGGGGATCAGAAACAGCGTCCTGACCGCGGCCATCACCGACGAGCGGACATTCAAGAGCAGCGCGAACCCCAGCCCGAGAAGAAGCTGGAGACCGACCGTCCAGAACGAAAGCTTCGCCTGAACCCAGATCGAGTTGTGAAGCCGGCTGTCTTCGAGCAGGAGCGCATAGTTCGCGAATGGCGTCGAGAAATCCCAGAGCGTTTCGGGCCGCGTGAGATTCAGCGGCGTGAAGCTCGTCGCGAACAAGTAAAGCGTTGGCGCAAGCGTGACGACACCGAGGACGACGAGCGCCGGCATGAGCAGCGTCCAATAAAAGCGCTGCCTCTGGTCCGAGACACCGGCACGTTCCGATGCGGATGACGACGGCGTCAATGCTTCTACCGCACGAACGGTATGTCGCCGCGGGCCAGCGGCCGCCCGCCCGGTGGTCGCATGATCAAAGCGCTATACCTGCCTTGCGAAGATCGACGATCGCCTCGGCTTGCGCCTGTCTCATCGCCTCGGCCGCAGTTCCCTGCTTGCTCGCGATCCGCTCGATGGCCTTGTTGATCTTGTCGCCGACCTGCGGAAAAATCGGGAGCGTGCGATACTTCATGTAGCCTTCCTTGCCGCCATGATCGAGGACTTGCGAATACAGCGTGGCGATGTCGGTGCCGTTGAAGGTCATCGTCGATACGAATTGCGGATCGGCGACGATCGAGCGGCGGCAGACGGCGGTGTAGCCCTTTTCGGAGACGATTTTTCTCAAGGTTTCCTTGCTGAGCGCCCATTTGATGAACTCCCAGGCGGCCGCTTTGTTTCTCGCCGCCGCCGGGATCCCGTAGCCGACGCTGTTCGCGCCGGGGAAGTACCCGGCCGGGCCGGACGGCATCGGCGCGAAGCGTGTCGTCTGCCGGACCTTGCTGTCGGCATGCCCAACCAACGGCGTCATCCATCCGATGACTTGGGTGCGCAGATTCGCTTGCCCCGCCAGCTGAGCCCGCAACGCTTGGTCGTCGTTGAAGGTTAGAACGCCGCGCGGGCCGTATTCGACGAGAAGATTCGCGTACCACTCGGCGCCCGCGATGGCCTCCGGCGTGTCCAACAGCGGAAACAGATCGTCGGGCGCACCGCGGAACACCCGGCCGCCGAATCCCATGAGATAGGGCGGCCAGTTCCAATGGTGCAGCCGGTCGGAGACGAACGGGGCGACGCCTGCCACTTTCGCGGTCGCTTCGCATGCCTTTACGAGCTCGTCGAAGGTCCGTGGCAGCCCGACTCCCGCCTGTTCGAGCACATCGCCACGCGCGGCGGACATGATCATGGCGCCGCCTTCCCAAGCGAAGCCGAACGTCTTGCCTTGTGCGTTTCGGAGCGTGCTCTGCGGACCGGAGAGGAAGTCCGCCGGATCCCAGCTCGCCGGAGTCATGGCCGGATCCGCTGCCATCTCGTCGAGTGGCGTGAGCCAGCCCGAACCGATCCAGCGCCCGGAATAGATGAACGAGATATTGCAGAAATCGTAGCCGGAGCTTCGGGTCGAAAGCTCCAGATCCATTCTTTGATTGTAAATAGGGAACGACTGCAGATCCAAATTCACCTTGATGCCGGTCTGCGCTTCGAATTCGGGGAGCAACTCCCGAATGTAAGACTGAAAGACATGTTGGAACGACGAGCCGTTGATCGTCACGCCGGCAAACGGCCTTGCTTGTGCGGCGACGTATGGTGCCTTGAGGCTTGCGGTTGTGGCGACAATGCCGCCGAGTGCTGCCTTCAGCAGGCTACGGCGCTGAAGCTTGGCGGCGCGCGCAGTCTCAACTGCCCCTGATTTGCCTGCCGATTGCGTACTCATCGTTCCTTCCTCCCACGTAACTTTTATTTTAGGCATCATACATCATACATCATCCCCATACAACCATTTTTGCAAAATGTTGGGCCTGTCCCCTTTGCGTCGTCGGAAGCGCGAAACGGACTGATTGGCCGGACGAGGGACACCGCTTGGGTTTGTCCCCATCCGGCACGCTAGGTCCGCAGTGGACATCGTTTCGGTCGGGGCCGCAGAGCCATGCGCGCGTTCGGTGCTATCGGAGCTTGGCGCTGCGCTCGAGGAAGCCGGCGGCGAGATCGCGGAACCGCGCCGGGTCTTCGGTAAAGAAAAACGTTCCGAGGCCTTCGACGACTTTCAAGTCGGCCGACGGCAGACGTTTGGTCAGTGCCTCCGCCATGCCCACGGTCGGACCCGCGTGCCAGGAATCGAGCGCTGTGGCGAGAACCAATGTCGGCGCCGTCATCGCCGGGAAATCCGACTCTTCCAGCCAGTTCGTGCGCAAGGCGCGCACCCAACGCATCCAACGCGACGTATCGAGAGTGACGAAGCGGTCGGCCGCGATCCGCGCCTTGGCCATCCGCTCGACGGTGTCGAATTCGTTCTCCAAGAACGCCGGGGAAAAACCGGCCATCACCCAGTAGTAGGCGTAGAGTTCGCGGTCCGGGTGCTCGAACAGGACCTTCTTGAACTCGATCGCTTTCTCGATCTTCCGGTTGTCTTCGAGTTCGTAGAACGGATCGAGCAGCAGGCACGAAGCCACTCGCTTCGGGTGGCGCGCGGCGCAGGCCAGCGCCACGTGGCAGCCGCCGTACCAGCCGAACACATGATAACGGTCGAAGCCAAGCCGGGTCGCCATGTCGGATGTGGTGTCGGCGAGCGCCATGAAGCGGTCCCGCGCGGGCATGTCTTCACTCAGTCCGGCGGCGCCCACGAGATCGAAATTCGCGACCGTGAAGTGGCGCGCCAGATCGCTCCACACCGCGTCCCATATGCCCATGCCGCCCGAGGCCATGCGCGTAAGCAGCATGAGCGGCTTGCCGTCGCCGCGCGTAATTCGAACTTCGACGCCGGCGGCGCTTTCGATTTCGTAGGGCTTTGTCATTTGACGGCCTCAGTTCGACGGGGCGGGAAGGGCGATGCCGAACTTCCGCCCGGTTTCCGCCAGCTCGCTCAGCACCTCGCGCGGGATCGGGATTCCGCCGCGCGCGCGCTCGTCGTTCAGGATGGCCTCGCGTTCGCCGGGCAGAAAAATCCGATCCACGCCCAGCGATGGGCGCACGCCGCGCACCTCGCCGCCGGCTTTCGCCATGCGGCGATAGTAGATTTCCGGATCTTCGAAGGCGGCGATCGGAAGGACCCCGAACAGATGACCGATGTTCTGCGGGTTCTCGAAATCGTCGTACATGTGCGTCACCTCGGAGCCGAAGCCGGCGCCCGATAGCATGGTACTCAGCAGACCTACGATCAGCGTGAGTGCATACCCCTTGGGACCGCCCACGGGGCTCACGAAGCCTTCA
The DNA here is from genome assembly GCA_023653245.1 of Tagaea sp. The sequence continues at coordinate 7,379 of JAMNXK010000001.1, read as the reverse complement.
AGCGCCTTGCGGGCGTCGGTCGTCGGAACGCCGTCCCGGTCGACCGCCCATCCCTCGGGTATCGACACGCCCTCCTTGGCGGCGACGATGATCTTGCCGCGGGCGGCCACAGAACACGCCATGTCGAGAACCACCGTGGGGCCGCCTTTGGCCGGTAGCGCGATGGCGAATGGATTGTTGCCGAGGATCGCCTCGGCGCCGCCCCACGGCGTCATGTGATTGATGCCGCCGATCGTGTAGGCGAAACCGATCATGTCGTGCGCGGCCGCCCGTTCGGCGAACCAAGCCGCAGCGCCGAAGTGATTGCTGTTGCGCACGGAGACGAAGGCGGGCTCGCCGTCTTTCCGGCTCTTGCGGATCGCGAGATCCATCGCCCAAGCCCCGACCACTTGGCCCATGCCGTTGCCGCCGTCGATGACGGCGGTCGCTCGGGTCTCGCGCACGATGCGGATCGCGGGTTTCGCCGCGATCGCACCGCGAACGAGGCGCTCGATATAGATCGGCACGCGCACGACGCCGTGGGATTCGACTCCCCTGCGATCGGCTTCGACCAGCATCTCGGCCGACAAGGTCGCGTCGCTTTCGGGCATGCCTGCGGCGGCGAACACGTCGCGGCAGAATTCGACCAGCGACGCGCTGGCAAGGCGTGGGTGTTCGCGGTCCGTCGAGATCGCGCCCATGGCCGCTACCCTTTGTATCGCGGCTCGTCGAGGCCCCGGACTCCGACATCGAGCGCGAAGAGCGCGCCGGCGAGCGGCTGCTTCGCCTTGTCTTCGGCCGTGAGGCGAACGGTGGCGGAGGTGACATACAGCGTCGCGAGATCGGGACCGCCGAACGTGCAGCTTGTCGGCTGCGTCACGGGCATTGGGATTTCGCGATCGAGACGGCCGTCGGGGGCGTAGCGCAACAGCCGACCGCCGCCGATTCCGGCCGACCAGAGATAGCCTTCCGCATCGACGGTCGCGCCATCCGGAATTCCGTCGTCCGGCCGGTAGCGGGCGAACACGCGACGCGCGCCGAGCGAACCCGACGGGCCGTCGAAGTCGTAGGCGTAGATCTCGCGCGCTTGCGAGTCGGCGAAATACATCGTTCGATCGTCGGGGCTCCACGACAACCCATTCGATACCGTCACGCCATCGGCCATAAGATGGCAACGGCGATCGGCATCGAGCCGGTAAAGCGCCGCGCCGCCGAGCACGCGCTTTTCCTGGACCGTACCTGCCCAAAAGCGGCCGAAGCGGTCGCATCGGCCATCGTTGAAACGTAGGTCGAAGCGTCCCGCGAGCGGATCGTCGGATGGCGAAGTCACCGGCTCCATGCGTCCGACGGCCGGATCGAAAAAGCGGAATCCAAGCCGCGTGGACGCGACCAATCCACCGTTCTGCCGCAGCCCGATTGAGCCGACCTGCTCGGGCAAAGTCGAGATGCCGTGTGCGCCGGTGGAGGGTGTGAAGCTATGCAGTTTCAGCGCATGGATATCGACCCACCACAGAATCTGTCGACGTGAGTCCCATATCGGAGATTCACCCAAGATATTGCCAGCGGCGGCGACACATTCGATCAAAGGCCCCTCCCGAAAGCGTCACATTAGCGCTTGAGGTATGTTGGTGCAATGGTATGATAGCCGTCTACCTCGGGTCAAATGATCGAAACTTGCCACCTGTGACCGAAGCAGTCTCCTTGGAAGTCGCTGCGGAGATCGCGAGTAGCCTGGAAGGGCACCCGATCGATCGGCGACGCCTCTTTGAGGAAGTGGCGGAACGTATCGAGGGCCTAATCGTCTCCGGGCGGCTCCGGCCAGGGGACAAGCTGCCGTCGGAACGGGATTTGATGAATCTCTTCGGCATCGGCCGAACCTCGATACGCGAGGCGCTATTTGCCCTGCAGCGCAAAGGGATCGTCGCCGCACAGTCCGGCGGACGGCCCGTCGTCATCGAGCCGAAGGCGGAGGTCATCGTCTCCGAACTCTCCGGAGCCGTACGCCTTTATTTGGCGGCCGGCGACGGGACGCGCGAGTTTCAGCGCGCGCGCCGGCTGTTCGAGCCGGCGGTCGCCCGGAACGCGGCGCGCATTGCCACCGACGCCGACATCGTGCGCTTGCGTGCTGCGCTCGACGCAAACAAAGCGGCCCTTGGCGATCCCAAGCGCTTCGTCGATACCGACATCGATTTCCATTACGCCGTCGTGCAGCTCACCCGCAGCCGCCTATTGATCGCCATGCACCAAGCCGTCTTCGAATGGCTGCGCGAGCAGCGCACGTCGTCGATCGAGCCCGGCGGTTCTTCGGATGCGGCCTATCGCGCTCACGAGCGGGTTTTCGAAGCGATCGAAGCGCGCGATCCCGATGCGGCCGAGTCGGCGATGTTGGCGCATCTGGACGAGGTCGAGAACTACTACTGGCGTTCCCGCGGGGATGGGAGCAAGCCGGCGAAAAACAAAAAACCGAACGAGGAGGAACAAACATGAATTGGGCGAAATCACTCGCCGGGGCCGTCGTGGCGCTCGGTCTAACGACGCTTGCTCTCTCGCACGCCGAGGCGCAGCAGCAGCGTACATTGCGAATCGCGACGCTACAGGGCGCGGCTCAGCCCGCCTACAAAGGTCTTGTGCGGATGTCCGAGCTGGTCGCGCAGAAGACGGGAAATTCCTTGCGAATCCAGTATTTCGGCGACGGCCAGCTGGGCACCGAGCAGGAGATGATCGAAGGGGTGCAGCTCGGCACGATCGACATGTACATGGGAAGCTCCGGCGCCGTCGGCCGCTTCCTGCCCCGGCTCGAAGCCTTCGCCCATCCTTATGTCTTCCGGGATTCGGCCCATCTCCTGGCCGTCGCGCGCGGCGCCATCGGCGAGGAGCTCGATGCCGAGTTGCGGCAGAGGGCCGGAATCCGGATTCTCGACCTCGGCTGGCTATTCGGCGAGCGCCACCTCACAACAAAGAACACCGAGGTTCGCCGGCCCGCGGACATGGCGCGTCTCAAGATCCGCGTCCAGCCTTCGGGGATCTATCTCGACACGATCCGCGCGATGGGCGGCAATCCGACGCCGATGGACTTCAAGGAGGTCTACACCTCGATGCAGACCGGCGTGATCGACGGACAGGAGAACCCGCTGAACGTCATCGCCGCGCGCGCGTTCTACGAAGTCCAGAGCTACCTGATGCTCACGTCGCACATCACGCAGAACCAGGCGGTCATCGTCAGCGAGCGGGTTTTCCAATCTTTGAGCCCCGCCCATCGCGCGGCACTTCTGGAGGCGACGCGGGAAGCGGGCGACTTCCAAAACAAGGTGCTGGCCGACGACGAGAAGGCGCAACTGGAACTCGTGCGATCCAAGGGGATGAAGGTCGTCCAGCCCGACATCGCCGCCTTCCGCGCCGCCACGGCCGATATCCACAAGAAGTTCGAGGCCCAATGGGGCCGGGGATTCTTCGAGCGGATCCGCGACGCCAAGTAGGGCGGCTCGGAAGGAGACGGGGCACATGGACCGGTTCGTGAATGGTCTCGACCGGGTCGTGAAGGGGCTGCTGGCCATGATGATGGCCGCAGCCTCGCTCGCGATCCTGGCGCAGGTCTTTTTCCGTTACGTTATGAGCGCGCCGATCAGCTGGGCCGAAGAATTCGCCGTGCTGGTGTTCGCTTGGATAATCTTTCTGGGTGCCGCCTATGTTCAGCGCAACGACTCGCATCTCTCAATCGACTCGTTGCGGCGTCTGGCGGGCGTGCGCGTCCGGATCGCGCTCGATCTGCTGCGGCTGGGCGTTATCGTGCTCAGCGCCGTGGTTCTGATATGGCAAGGCGTCGCGCTCGCCTTGCGCACGTGGCCGCTCTTGTATCCGGCGATGGGCGTCAGCCGGAGCCTTCTGTACATCAGCGCACCCGTCTGCTTCGCCGTTGGCCTCGTCTACGTCGCGGCCGATCTGTGCCGGCGCTGGCGCAACGGCGGCACCAAGTCCGATCCGGTGACCTGAATGTCTTGGCTCCTCGTCGCCGGGCTGATTCTTTTTCTGACCCTCAACGTTCCCGTCGCCTACGCGATGCTGGGCGTATCGATCGTCTACCTGCTGATCAAGCAGGATCTGCCGCTCGTCCTGGTCGCCCAGCAAGTGGCGGCCGGGACGGACAAGTTCCTTCTATTGGCGATCCCCTTTTTCTTCCTCGCGGCCGAGTTCATGAATTCGGGCGGGATCATGCGGCGCTTGGTCGATCTCGCCCGCGCTCTCGTCGGTCATCTGCGTGGGGGCCTTGGGTTGATGAACGTGCTGGCCAGCATGTTCTTCGCCGGAGTCAGCGGTTCGGCCGTCGCCGACGCAGCCGGCATGGGCCGCATGGAAATCGAAATGATGCGCCGGGGCGGCTACCCGCACGCTTTCTCGGCCGCCATTACGGCGGCGTCGGCGACCATCGGTCCGATCATCCCGCCCAGCATTCCGCTCGTGGTTTACGGGAGCATCGCCAACGTTTCGGTCGGCAAGCTGTTCCTCGGCGGAGTCGTCCCGGGCGTGTTCATGGGCTTGTTTCTGATGGCCTCGGTCTGGGTCATCGCCGGCCGGCGCGGATTTCCGCGTAGCGCCTGGATCGGCTGGCGCGAGTTCTTCCGGGCGATCGCGATGTCGGCGCCGGTGATCGTGTTGCCGGTGATCATCCTGGGCGGCATTTTTTCGGGCGTGTTCACGGCGACCGAATCGGCGATCGTGGCGGCCGCTTACGCGTTGGTCGTCGGCCTCTCGTTGCGTGAGCTGCGCCCGGCCGACGTCCCGGGATTGCTGGTTCGCGTCGCGGCCGACACGTCCAGGGTCATGCTGATCGTCGCCTCGGCCGCGTTGTTCAGTTGGATTCTCGCCCGCGAAGGCCTGCCCGTGGCGGTGACCCAAGCGTTTCTGGCGATCGACGCCGGTCCTTGGCTGTTTCTGTTCTTGGTCAATTTGCTGTTGCTGGTGCTCGGCTGCTTCATGGAGCCGCTGCCGATCATGGTTATCGTGGTACCCACGCTGCTGCCGGTCGTGAAGGCGCTCGGCATCGACTTGGTGCATTTCGGGTTGGTCGTCACGCTCAACCTGATGATCGGTCTGATCACGCCGCCCGTCGGCCTCCTCCTCTTCCTGATCATGGATATGACGAAGCTCTCCCTCGAAGCTTTGATGAAGGAGACTTGGCCGTTCCTGGCGGCGTTGATAGCCGTGCTCGGCCTCATCACCTACTTCCCCGTCGTGGTGCTTGCCGTGCCCAACTACTTCTTCGGTTGAAGCCGTGACGGACCCCATCCTGCCGACGCGCCCGTTGGGCCGCACTGGGTTGAAGCTGACGCAAATTGGGTTCGGTGCCGGGCCGCTTGGCGGTTTCGCCGACGGGTTCTACGGGGCAATCTCCGAGGACGCGGCCGTGGCGGCGGTGGACGCCGCCTGGGACGCCGGAATCCGGTATTTCGACGTGGCTCCCCTCTATGGGCATGGCCGATCGGAACTGATCCTCGGCCGCGCGCTGCGCGCGAGACCACGGGACGAGTTCGTGATCTCGACCAAGGTCGGGCGCCATTTGGTTCCGCCGCGCAATCTGGACGAAGCCGCGCGCATCCGGCCCGGCGGGCTCCCCTTCGTCCCGGTGTTCGATTACTCGCGCGAAGGAACGATGCGCTCGCTCGAGCAGTCCATGGCCCGCTTGGGGTTGCCGCGCATCGACATCGTGCTGATCCACGACGTGGATGCTCACGCCCAAGTGTCACAAGAGGCGGCGGAGAGCGCCTTCGCGCTCGCCATGGAGGGTGCGCTCCCGGCGCTCCGAGATCTCAAACGCGCCGGCCGGATCGACGCGATCGGGATCGGCGTCAACCAAGTCGACTGGGCGTTGCGCTGGCTGGAAGCGGCGGATATCGACTGCTGCATGATCGCCGGCCGCTGCACGCTGCTCAACCGCGACGCGCTACCGAAGCTCTTGCCCGAATGCGCGGCTCGCGGCATCGGCGTGCTCGCCGGGGGCGCGTTCAATGGCGGATTGCTGGCACGGCGCGACGGTTCGCAAGGTCCGAAGCCGTATTTCAACTACAGGCCGGTACCGGACGAAGTGATGGCGCGGCTCGACGGCCTCAAGGCGCTCGCGGCGTCGAACGGCGTCGATTTGACGGCCGCCGCAATCCAGTACGTGCTGCGCCAACCGGGGATTTCCTCGCTTGTCATGGGCATGATGCGGCCGTCCGAGATTCGAGAGAACGTCGAAGCCTTGCGCGTCGAAATTCCAGGCGGCTTTTGGGACACGCTGATTTGAGAGGGACAGGACGGCATCGCTGCCAGATGGAATCGGGTAACGGTCGATTCTGACGATCTTTCGGCCTATGTGCGCGGCCCATGATCGCCGGCGGCACGATTCGGCTGACGACGAAGTCAGTGATTTCGGTTTCCACGAAAGGCTCGGAAAGTTCTCAAGACGATAGGAACCATCTTTGAAATTACTCGATGAAGAACGTTCTGGGGGACTGGGGGTCGTGGGTTCGAATCCCGCCGCTCCGACCACCAAAGAAGCCCGCTAGATCAACGATCTAGCGGGCTTCGTCTTTTCTGGGGTCCGACGATTTTGTCCGCATTTTGTCCGCTTTCGCTTCGCTACAGGCTACGATGCGCAACATTTACGCGTCAGAGGGCGGCGAGACGGCTGTGACAAAGGAATACCCAAATCTCAAAATCATCCGCGTCAAGAACGCGGCAGGCGAAACTGTTGAACCGCCCCGGGATTGTCGGAGGCTCCAACTCCTGAGAAGGTGGAGCCATGATGAGCAAGACGACGAACAAGTTTTCGCCCGAGATTCGCAGCCGCGCGGTTCGGCTGGTCCTCGATCACGAACACGAGCATCCCTCGCGCTGGGCGGCGATCGAGTCGGTCGCCGGGAAGATCGGCTGTGCCGCGCAGACGCTGAACGAGTGGATCAAGAAGGTCGAGGTCGATAGCGGCAGCCGCGCCGGCGTGCCGAGCGACATGGCCGCCAAGATGAAGGCGCTCGAACGCGAGAACCGGGAGCTCCGCCAAGCGAACGAGATCTTGCGCAAGGCGTCGGCGTATTTTGCCCAGGCGGAGCTCGACCGCCGGTTCAAGCCATGATCGCCTTCATCGACGGTCATCGCGGGCCTACGGGGTCGAGCCGATCTGCAAGGTGCTGCCGATCGCCCCACCGACCTACCACGACCACATTGCCAAGCGCGCCGATCCCACCAAGCTTTCGGCAAGGGCGCAGCGGGATCGGGCCCTGCGCCCGGGCGACGTGATCATGACCGGCACGCCGGCGGGCGTCGGACCCATCGTCCCGGGCGACGTGGTGGAGATCGAGATTCCCGAAGCGGGCGTGCTGCGCAATCCCGTGATCGCGGAGGAAGCGGAATGAAGATGCGGCGGC